>JASBSH010000285.1 GCA_030149025.1 Actinomycetales bacterium
CCGTCCGGGCGGCCGTTCGACCAGGTAATGGCGAACGAGCTGGCGGGCCAGCCGTGGCTCGTCATCGCCTGCGGGCGTTACGAGGGCATCGACGAGCGGGTGCTCGAGCACGCGGCCCGCTCGATGCCGGTCACGACGTTCAGCCTGGGTGACTACGTGCTGGGCGGGGGAGAGGCCGCGGCCCTCGTGCTCATCGAGGCGGTCGGGCGGCTGCTGCCCGGCGTGGTCGGCAACCCGGAGAGCCTGGTCGAGGAGTCCCACGCCGACGGGCTGCTGGAGTACCCCGTCTACACGAAGCCGGCCTCCTGGCAGGGGCTGGACGTGCCGGACGTGCTGCTGTCGGGGCACCACGGGCGCGTCCGCCGCTGGCGACGCGACCAGCAGCTGCGCAGGACCGCCCAGCGCCGCCCGGACCTGCTGTACCGGCTGGACGCAGGCGAGCTGGACGACGCGGACCGGGCGGTGCTGGACGAGGTCGGCTGGGTGGTCGAGGACGGGCGCGTGCACCGGCGGCTCTGACGTCGATTTCGGGCGGGCACCGGCGCTGTGGCAGACTTTCTCCTTGCGCCAGGAGGTCGGCGCCGCCCCTGCCACAGGGGGACGAGCGGCGCCCATGACCACCCCAGCACAACGACACCGACCACGAGGCGGCAGCCGAGCTGCCCCACGACGCGTGCGGGTGACCTGTGGCACCTGCCGGAGAGCGACGCACCATGCACACCCTGGACCACGTCGACGCCGCATCCCTGCGTACCGACATCCCTGACTTCCGCGCCGGCGACACCGTCAACGTCCACGTGAAGGTCGTCGAGGGCAACCGCAGCCGCATCCAGGTCTTCAAGGGCGTCGTGATCCGCCGGCAGGGCGGCGGCGTGCGCGAGACCTTCTCCGTCCGCAAGGTGTCCTTCGGTGTCGGGGTCGAGCGCACCTTCCCGGTGCACTCCCCGATCATCGACAAGGTCGAGGTCGTGACCCGCGGCGACGTGCGCCGCGCCAAGCTCTACTACCTGCGCAACCTGCGCGGCAAGGCCGCCCGCATCCGGGAGAAGCGCGAGCCCGCAGGCCGCTGACCCCCGCGAGACCCGGCCGCAGGGCAGGTCGGGGGCTCATGGGTGACCGCGGGGTCGGCCGGGTGGCGCCCGGGACGTACGGTGAGCCGATGAACGGACGCCAGGGGCGATCCGTGCCGGGGAGAGACGACACGGAGAGGGCCGATGCGGTGAGCCGCCAGGACGTTGACGCCGGGGAACCCGCAGCAGCCGGGCCGGGCCCGGAGGGCGGAGTGCCCGGCCGTCGGCCCGTCGACCACGACGGCGGTGCGAAGCCGGAGCGGCCGCGGCGAGGCGGACTGATCGGCTTGCTGCGCGAGACGGTCATCGTCGTCGGCACCGCCCTCGTGCTGTCGCTGTTGATCAAGACGTTCCTCGTGCAGGCGTTCTACATTCCGTCGGAGTCGATGGAGCCGACGCTCGTGCGCGGCGACCGCGTCCTGGTCAGCCAGCTGACCCCCGGCCCGTTCGACCTCAAACGCGGCGACGTGGTGGTCTTCAAGGACCCGGGAGGCTGGCTCGACCCGACACCGGCGCCGGAGCGCGGTCCGGTGGGGTCCGCGGTCGTCAAGGCTCTGACCTTCGTCGGTGTGCTGCCCCAGGACTCCGGTGGGCACTTGATCAAGAGGATCATCGGGTTGCCCGGCGACCGCGTCGAGTGCTGCGACCCCGAGGGTCGCGTCATGGTCAACGGGACCGCGATCGACGAGCCCTACATCGCTCCCGGCTCCTTGCCCAGCGAGCGGACCTTCGACGTGGTCGTGCCGCAGGGCAGGATCTGGGTCATGGGGGACAACCGGCAGAACTCCCGCGACTCGCGCTGGCACATGGACCTGACCGGACAGGGCAGCATCGCCGTGGACCAGGTGGTCGGCCGCGCTTTCGTCACCATCTGGCCCCTCGACCGATGGAGCTGGTTGTCGAACTACCCGGACACCTTCGCCAAGGTGCCGGCCCCCGACAACCCACCGGCATCCGACAACCCACCGGCCTCCGAGAAGGCACCGGCCGGGCCATGACTGCCGTTGCGTCCCGACCGGTCAGCACGACCCGGCGGGGACCGGCCGCCAAGCGGTCCACCGCGCCGAGCCTTCGGGAGGAGCGGCGGCTGATCCGTGACGGTCACGAGACCGTGGCCGGGATGGACGAGGTCGGCCGCGGCGCGCTGGCCGGGCCCGTCAGCGTCGGGGTCGTCATCGTGGACGCCGCCACGCGATCCGCCCCGACCGGCCTGCGGGACAGCAAGCTGCTGACCCCCGCGGCCCGTGAGGCTCTCGTGCCGCGCCTGCAGCGGTGGGCCCTCGGTTGGGGGGTCGGGCACGCCGAGCCGGATGAGGTCGACGCGCTCGGCATCATCGCGGCGCTGCGTCTGGCGGGTCAACGGGCTCTTGCCCAGCTGCCGTGCCGGCCGTCGCTGGTCCTGCTGGACGGCTCCCACGACTGGTTGAGCGTGCCGCCGCCGGACCTGCTGGACCTGATCGGCGAACCTGCGACCGGCCCAGGGGTCGAGACGACTGACTGCGGGCCGACCTGGCGCTCGATCTTCGAGCCGGAGGACTGGCCCCCGGTTCGGACGGCCGTCAAGGCGGACCTGCGGTGCGCGGCGGTGGCGGCGGCGAGCGTGCTGGCGAAGACCGCCCGGGACGCGATCATGGTTCAGCGGGCCGAGAGGCACCCGAGCTACCAGTGGGCCGAGAACAAGGGCTACTCGGCGCCTGAGCACATCGCGGCCCTCCGGCAGCACGGCCCCTGCATCGAGCACCGGATGAGCTGGCGCCTGCCCGGGGTCGGCCCCTGCTGGAACGCCGGGCATGATGGGGGACCTGATGAGCGCTGAGGACCTCGAGAACTACGAGACCGAGATGGAGCTCGCGCTGTACCGCGAGTACCGCGACGTGGTCAACCTGTTCTCGTACGTGGTGGAGACCGAACGCCGGTTCTACCTTGCCAACCAGGTTGACGTGCGCACCCGATCGGCGGACGGGGAGGTCTTCTTCGAGCTGACCCTCACCGACGCCTGGGTGTGGGACGTCTACCGGTCGGCCCGCTTCGTCAAGAGCGTCCGGGTGGTCACCTTCAAGGACGTCAACATCGAAGAGCTCTCCAAGGCCGACCTGGACGTGCCAAAGCCGTTGTCCTGAGCAGCCGCTTGCCCTGACAGCCGCTTGTCGTGAGCAGCCGCTTGTCGTGAACTCTCCGCCGGGCCGTTGAGCACGCACTCTCGGTCCACAGGCGGTGTCCCGGCGCGCGTCGTCCACAGATTCCGGGTGCGGGTTGGCCGCGGTGCCTCCTCGTCGCGAGCCTCCTGCCAGGAGGTGCCGCGTTGGGATCAGCTCAAGCAGTCGGTAGGTACGGCGAGAAGGTGGCGGTCGACTACCTGGAACGGTCGGGTGTGATCGTCCTGGGCCGCAACTGGCGTTGCGAGTACGGCGAGCTCGACATCGTCGCCATGGACGGCGACACCGTCGTCGGCGTCGAGGTGAAGACGCGGCGCTCGCTCGCCTTCGGTCACCCGGTGGAGGCGGTGACGAGGCAGAAGGCGGCACGACTGCGCCGGCTGCTCGCCCGATGGCTCAGCGAGAACGACGTGCACGTCCCTGGCGTGCGGATCGACGTCATAGCGATCGTCCGGCCTCGGCGGGGCGCTGCCGAGGTGCTCCACCTGAGGGGCGTGGCCTGATGGGGGTGGGACGCACGAGAGCCGTCGCGCTCCTCGGCCTCGAGGGGCACCTGGTCGACGCCGAGGTGCACATCACCGCCACCCTGCCCGGCTTCGTGATCGTAGGCCTTCCGGACACGTCGCTGAACGAGTCCAGGGACCGGGTGAAGGCGGCACTGGCCAACACCGGCTTCAACATCAACTCCAAGCACGTGACCGTGAACCTGTCGCCCGCGACGCTGCCCAAGGGCGGCTCGGGGTTCGACGTCGCGATCGCGGTGGCCGTTCTCTCCGCCCTGCGAGTGATCGATCCGGAGGCGGCCGCGCGATGCGTTCACCTGGGGGAGCTCGGCCTGGACGGGCGGGTCCGCCCGGTGCGCGGCGTGCTGCCGTCGGTGCTCGCAGCGGCGAGGAGCGAGCAGCCCCAGGTCGTCGTGGCCGCCGGGAACGAGGCGGAGGCCCGCCTGGTGTCAGGCGTCGATGTCGTCGCCGTGAGCAGTCTCGGTGAGATCGTCGAGCGCTACGGCGGCTACCTGCCGCAGGACCAACCCGTCGAACCGGTCGCGCAGGCTTCGTTGCCGGTGCTCCACCGGCGAACCGAGCCGCATGCCGAGCCGGACCTCGCCGACGTGCTCGGACAGCAGGAGCCCCGGCAGGCGCTGGAGGTGGCCGCCGCGGGCGGTCACCACGTGCTCTTCCTGGGGGCGCCGGGGGCGGGCAAGACGATGCTCGCTGCCCGTCTGCCCGGCCTGCTGCCGGACCTGGAGGAGGACGAGGCGGTCGAGGTGACCGCGGTGCACTCGGTCGCCGGAACCTTCGACCCGTCAGTCGGGCTGCTGCGCAGGCCACCGTTCGAGGACCCGCACCACACCGCGAGTGCGGCGTCCATCGTCGGGGGGCGGATCCGGTATGCCGAGACCGGGCGCCGCATCCCGGGCTCACCGGGGAGTCCTCTTCCTCGACGAGGCGCCGGAGTTCAACACCCGCGTGCTCGAGTCGCTCAGGCAGCCGCTCGAGCACGGGGAGCTGGTCATCGCCCGTGCCAGTGGCACGGCCAGGTACCCGGCACGGTTCCAGCTTGTGCTCGCCGCCAACCCGTGTCCGTGCGGCAACGCGGTCGGCAAGGGAATCGAATGCCGCTGCAGCTCCCTGGCGAGGCGTCGCTACCTGTCCCGGTTGTCCGGCCCTCTGCTCGACCGCGTCGACCTCCGCGTCGAGGTACTTCCCGTGACCAGAGCGGAGATGGCCGCGTCCACGTCGCCCGAACCCACGAAGGTGGTCGCCTGCCGGGTCGCGCAGGCCCGGGCGGTTCAACGAGAGCGCCTCGCCGGCACAGGGTGGCACAGCAACGCCGAGGTACCCGGCCGCGAGCTGCGGTCCCGCTGGCGGCTGCCCCGCTCCGTCACGGCCGAGCTCGAGCTCGCCATGGACCGAGGCAACCTCACCGCTCGTGGTTACGACCGGGTCCTGCGTGTCGCATGGACGCTTGCGGACCTCGACGGGGCAGGCTCCCCGACCGTTGACCACGTCGGCCTCGCCTTCGGCTTCCGAGTGACATCGGGCCTGGCGGCATGAGCGGCTCCGCAGCGATTCGCGCGTCAGTGCCCTGGGCCCAGGACGAGCGTCTGGCGCGGGCGGCATGGAGCCGGCTCGTCGAACCTGAGGACCACGTCGCCGGTTGGGTGCTGCACGCCCTCGGTCCGCTGGAGGCGGTCCGGCACGTCCTCACGGCGTCCCCGATCCCTGTGGAGGTGGCCGAGGGTCAGGTGGCTCGTCCGACAACGGCTCGCCGCAAGCTGGACGAGGGTCTCGAGCGCTGGCGGGTCCGGCTTGCGCGGGTGGCCCCGGAACGCGATGTCGAGGTGGTGGAGCGGCTCGGTGGACGCCTCGTCGTGCCGGGGGAGGACGAGTGGCCGGACGGACTGGACGACCTCGGGACGGCGGCGCCGCCGTGCCTGTGGGTGCTGGGAAGCTCCTCCCTCGCCGAGACCGTGCGGCGGTCGGTCGCCATCGTCGGGGCGAGGGCCTGTACTGCCTACGGTGAGCGCGTCGCCGCCGACCTCGCCAGCGGGGTGTCCGACCGTGGCGTGACGGTCGTCTCGGGTGGCGCCTTCGGAGTGGACGCCGCCGCTCACCGGGCCACTGTCGCGACGGGCGGGATCACCGTCGTGGTCCTCGCCTGTGGTGTGGACCGCGACTACCCCAAGGCCCACGACCAGCTGTTCGCCCGGATCCGGGAGACCGGGGTGGCTGTCTCGGAGGTGCCGCCGGGCAGCACCGTGACCCGTTACCGGTTCCTCCAACGCAACCGACTGATCGCGGCGATGACCCGCGGCACGGTCGTCGTGGAGGCGGCCTGGCGATCCGGCGCGCTCAGCACCGCCACCCACGCCGCGGAGCTGAGCCGCCCACTCGGAGCCGTCCCCGGTCCCGTGACCTCGTCGCTCTCGGCGGGCTGCCACCGGCTCATCCGCGACGTGGGCGCCGTGTGCATCACCGATGCCGGCGAGCTCCTCGAGCTCGTGCTCGGCATCGGCGAGGTGGATGCCACGAAGGACGGCGTCCCGGAGCTGGCCCACGACGGCCTCGGCGACGAGGACCTGCGGGTGTACGAGTCGCTCCCCTTGCGAACGGGCAGGCCCGTCGCGTCGATCTGCCAGGTGGCCGGTCTGCCCGACCGGCGCGTGCGGTCGGTGCTCGGCCGGCTTGCCATGCTCGGTCTCGCTCAGTCCGGGGTGTCGCGCGACGGTGAGCGGGTGTGGTGGCGCCCCGCCCACCCAGGGTCCTCGGCCCAGGGGGTGCTGCCGATGTGACGTGCACGGCGGGCGCCAGCCGCAACACGCGGGGCGCGCTGGGCGCGGGGTGCTTGTCCACAGGCCTCGCAAGCGTCAGTGTCACCTCGTGAGCGTGCTGGATGACGATCCTGAGCTGCCGCAGGCGTTCGCCGCCGCCCTGTCCGAGTTCGAGCGGTTCCTGACCGCCGAGCGCGGCCGTTCGCCACACACGGTCCGCGCCTACCTGGCCGACGTCACGCTGCTGCTGGCGCGCGCGGCCGGCGATGGCATGACCCGACTCGACGAGCTGGACCTCACCCTGCTGAGGGGCTGGCTGGCGGCGATGACCGCCAGCGGGCTGGCCCGTTCCACCATGGCTCGGCGTGCTTCGGCCGCCCGGACGTTCACCGCTTGGGCCACCCGCCGTGGCCTGATGACGCAGGACCCGGCGCTGCGCCTCGTCGCCCCGAAAAGGGAACGGCACCTGCCGGCGGTGCTGCGCAAGGAGCAGGCAGCGGCGCTTCTCGACCTCGCGGCGCTGCGGTCGGACGACGGCGAACCGGCGCACCTTCGGGACCTGGCCGCGCTCGAGCTGCTGTACGGCACCGGGATCCGGGTCGCGGAGCTCGTCGGTCTCTACGTGGACGACGTGGACCTCGACCGTCGCACCGTGCGCGTCATGGGCAAGGGCTCGAAGGAGCGCGTCGTCCCGTTCGGCGTGCCGGACGAGCGGGCGGTCCGCTCCTACCTGACACGGGGTCGGCCGCGCCTCGCCGGCCCGGCCAGCGGCCCCGCGCTGCTGCTCGGGGCCCGGGGTGGCCGGTGGGGGCAGCGTCAGGTGCGTGACGTCGTCCACCGGCTGCTCGAGCTGACGGAGGAAGGGGTGGATGCGGGCCCGCACGCCCTCCGGCACTCGGCCGCGACGCACCTGCTCGACGGAGGTGCGGACCTTCGGACCGTCCAGGAGATGCTCGGTCACGCTAGTCTCGCCACCACGCAGGTCTACACGCACGTGTCCGTGGACCGGTTGCGCCGGACGTACCAGCAGGCGCACCCGCGGGCATGAGCCGAGAAGGGGACGGGGAGTTGGCGGGGAACTCGCAGAACGCGGTCGACGCGAGCTCAAGCGATCCGACCGACGTCGGGGGGGACGACGAGGGGGGCCACGGCTCCGCCGACGAGCTGTCGGCCGACGAGAACGAAAAGCTGCTGCGCGGGCTCTGGCGGGAGTTCAAGCAGACCGGCGACGCCACCCTGCGCGAGCGGCTGATCCTGCACTACTCGCCGCTGGTGAAGTACGTCGCGGCGCGGGTGGGGGCCGGGCTGCCGCCGAACGTGGAGCAGGCGGACCTGGTCTCCTACGGCATCTTCGGCCTGATCGACGCGATCGAGAAGTTCGACCTGGAACGCGCGATCAAGTTCGAGACGTACGCCATCTCCCGCATCCGCGGCGCGATCATCGACGAGCTCCGTGCCCTGGACTGGATCCCCCGTTCGGTCCGCAGCAAGGCACGTGAGGTGGAGAAGGCGTACGCCGCGCTCGAGGCGGAGCTGCACCGCGCACCCACCGAACCCGAGGTGGCGCAGCGGATGGGGATCCCGCTGTCCGACCTGCACCAGATCTTCAGCCAGGTGTCCTACGTCAACGTGCTGGCCCTCGACGAGCTGCTGAACGTGGGCGGCGAGAAGGGGGACAGCCTCTCGCTCGGTGACACGCTGACCGACCACAAGGCCGAGGACCCGGTGACGGCCTTCGAGGGCGAGGAGACGAAGTTCCTGCTCGCCAGGGCGATCGACCAGCTCTCGGAGCGCGAGAAGATCGTGGTCACGCTGTACTACTACGAGGGGCTCACGCTGGCCGAGATCGGGCGTGTTCTCGGCGTCACCGAGTCCCGGATCTGCCAGATGCACACCAAGGCCGTGCAGCAGTTGCGCACCAAGCTGGCCGCGGTGAGCTGATGATGATGTAGAGAGGACCCGTGCAGCACCGCCGACGGCTCGCTGCGGAGCGGACAGGGAGGCGCCGATGACCACTGTTTCGGTCGTCGTCCCGATGTACAACGAGGCCGAGGCGCTCCCGCTGCTCGTCGCCCGGCTGAGGCCGGTGCTCGACGGGCTCGGCCGCGACTACGAGGTGATCGCCGTCGACGACGGCTCGACCGATCCGACACCTGTTCTGCTGCAACGGTTCCACCGGGAATGGCCGCAGTTGAGGGTGCTGCGGCTGCGGACCAACGCCGGACACCAGTCGGCGTTGTCGGCGGGGCTCGCCGCCGCCCGTGGCGGGTGGTGCGTGAGCATCGACGCCGACCTGCAGGACCCCCCGGAGGCCATAGCCGAGATGCTGGACGTGGCAGAGAACAAGCACGTCGACGTGGTCTACGGCGTCCGGTCGGACCGCAGCGCCGACTCGCCGTTCAAGCGCATGACCGCCTCCGCCTTCTACCGGATGATGGGTCGCCTGGCGGAAGCCAGCGGCCCGCGCGGGGCGGGGGACTTCCGGCTCATGAGCCGGGCGACGGTCGACGCGGTCAATGCGCTCCCTGCCCGCCATCGGGTGCTGCGGCTTGTGGTGCCGGCGCTGGGCTTCCCCAGCGCCACGGTGTCGTACCGGCGGGAGGCGCGAGCAGCCGGCGAGTCCAAGTACCCCCTGTCACGAATGCTCCGGCTCACCCTCGACAGCCTCACGGGCTTCTCGATAGCGCCGCTGCGCCTGGCCACCTGGTTCGGCCTCATCGGCGGCCTCGCGGCGATCGGTCTGCTGTTCTACGCGCTGTTCGCCCAGTTCACCGGCGCAACCGTGGCCGGCTGGACCTCGACCGTGGTCGCGGTGAGTGCCGTCGGCGCGGTACAGCTGCTCTGCCTCGGCGTGCTGGGTGAGTACGTGGGCCGCATGTACAGCCAGATGCAGGGCCGCCCGTCGTACTTCGTCGCCTACGACAGCCTGGACGACGACACGCAGCTCCCGGTGGACGGCGCGGCCCCGCCGCGGCGGGCTGATCAGGCGCGGGTGGCGGAGACCAGCACCGACACCCCGGGCAGCCGGTCCACCGGCAGGTAGCGCTCCAGCGCCACGACGCTGCGCAGGCCGGCGTTCACGATCCCCGGCAGCGCCTGCAGGTCGCTGCCGTTGCTGGAGCGGCGTCGCAGGGCGACGGCAGGGCGGAGCAGCACCATCCAGCTGCGGACCTCATCGATGCGGAAGCCACCGTCCGCCAGGAGCTTCAGCAAGCCTGCCCGGTCGTAGCGCCGCACGTGCCCGACCGCCTCGTCGTGTGCCGACCAGAGCCGCATGTCCACGGGGACGGCGACGAGGAACGCGCCACCCGGCCGCAGCACTCGACGGACCTCGGCCACCGCGGTGGCGTCGTCCTCGATGTGCTCGAGCACGTCGAACGCGACGACAGCGTCCATCGACTCGTCTGCCAGGGGCAGCCGCAGCGCGTCGGCCCGCAGCGCAGGAAGACCCCTGGACCGGGCCACGTCGGCGCCTTCCTGGCCGTACTCGACCGGGACCGCCTGCCAGCCGAGCTCCTGCAGCACCCGCGTGTTGCCGCCGCCGGCGGCGCCGACGTCGACGGCGCGACCCGGAGTCAGCTCCCGGACCATCCTCCGCAGCAGGAACCTGCGTTCGGCGTACCACCAGTGCCGGCCCTCCAGCTCGGCCAGCTTGCGGACCTCGGAGCCCTCCACGTCGGCATCCTTGCATCGACAGGGGCCTGTCACCCCTTCTCTAGACCGCCCGTTGCTGGGTACCGGTGCCGATGCCCGTCGGTAGCGGCAGCAGCACCGGTGGTGGGGGTGGTTGCAGCGGCTGCAGCAGGGTGAGGGGGTCGACGTATACGAGCGCGGCCCCTTGGGGGCGCCTGGCGCCCCAGTGCAGGCAGACCGACGGCACGCAGTGCGCCATGGCGGCGGTCAGCTCGGCGACCGGCTGCCCGCGTCCGACGCTCGTGCCGGTGGGCAGCAGTGCTCGCACCGGTTCGTAGCTGGTCAGCACGCCCCCGGCGTGCTGGATGGTCACCACGCCGCGGTCCACCACGGTTCCGGCGAAGACGACGCGTCCGGGCGCCGGTGCCAGCACCTGCTGGCCGGGACCGGCGGTGAGGTCGACCCCACGGTGACCCGGGGCCCAGGGCAGAGGGGGTGCCTCGAACCCGCGGACCACCGTGGGGTCGGGCCGCAGCGGCATCAACCACCCTGTCGGCGCCGGCCGAGGGGACGCCAAGGCCGGGGACGGCAGGACGGCACCGGGCGAGGGGGGTTCCGGTGCGCCCATCACGGGGCCGGCGCTCGTCCCGGCGACGATCAGCCAGACCAGCAGGCTGACCAGGACGCCGGGTACCACTGTGCCGACCCTCGCGCGCCCCGGCCTTCGCCGGTGGCCGTGACAGGTATTGCGATGACAGGTGCTGCGACCCATGCCCCGGAGCCTGCCGTCTGTGCCGGAGGGCGGCCAGGGCGCGACGTCAACCTGTGGACAACCGGGCCCCCGACAGGTCCTGTGGACGGAGGGTCACGCAGGACCGAGGCGCTTCAGGCGCCTCGACGCCTCAGCGATCACCTCGTCCTGCTTGCAGAACGCGAACCGCAGCACCGACGCCAGCGGGCCCGGTTCGTCGCAGAACACCTGGACCGGGACGGCCACGACTCCGGCGAGCTCGGGGAGCCGGGCGCACAGGTCCATCCCGTCCGTGAAGCCGAGCGGTGCGGCGTCGGCGAGCACGAAGTAGGTGCCTTCCGGAACCGAGACCTCGAACCCCGCCGCGACGAGGCCCTCGCAGAGCAGGTCCCGGCGCCGTTGCAGATGACCTCGCAGGTCCGACAGCCACGGCTCGGGGGCGGCAAGCGCCCGGGCGACCGCGGGCTGGAGCGGCGCGCCGGTCGTGAAGGTGAGGAACTGCTTGACGGTCGCGACGGCGTCCACGAGGTGGGCGGGGCCGGTGACCCAGCCGATCTTCCAGCCGGTCACGGAGAACGTCTTGCCCGCCGAC
>JASBSH010000286.1 GCA_030149025.1 Actinomycetales bacterium
TGGTTCATGCCGAGGTTGAAGCCGTGCGGCTCCGCCACCTCGCGCAGGACGCGGATCGTGGTGCGGGTCATCTCGGCCAGCTCGACCACCTCGTCGACGTCGAGGTCGATGTAGTCCGAGACGTGCCGGTTCGGGCACACCATCACGTGGCCGGGGTTGTACGGGTACAGGTTCATCAGCACGAAGCAGCGCTCGCCGCGCGCGACGATGAGCCCGGTCTCGTCGTCGGCCTTCTGCACCTTGCAGAACGGACAGGCACCCTCGCCGTCGTCCTCCGGTTTGTCCTCGCCGGACAGGTAGACCATGCGGTGGGGCGTCCACAGCCGCTGGAAGCCGTCCCGGTCCCCGGGGTGGTCCGCTGGGCTGTCGACGGTGACGTCCCCGCCCAGATGCGTGCCGGCGTCCACTGCGTTGTCGGAGGTGCGCTGGTCGGGCATGTCCCGCTCAGACCTGGGCACGCGTGCGAACGGACTCCACGATGCGGGCGACCGCGTCGTCCACCGGAACACCGTTGTCCTGCCGGCCGTCGCGGAAGCGGAAGCTCACCGCGCCGGCCGCCGCGTCCTCTCCGCCGGCGATGAGCATGAACGGCACCTTCGCCTTGGTGTGGGTGCGGATCTTCTTCTGCATCCGGTCGTCGGATCCGTCGACCTCCACGCGGATCCCCTGCGCGCGAAGCTTTTCCGCGACCTCGCCCAGGTACGGTGCGTACTCCGCCGCAACGGGGATGCCGACGACCTGCACGGGAGCCAGCCAGGGCGGGAAGGCACCGGCGTAGTGCTCGACCAGCACGCCGAAGAACCGCTCGATCGACCCGAACAGCGCTCGGTGGATCATCACCGGCCGTTGCCGGGAACCGTCCGCGGCGGTGTACTCGAGGCCGAACAGCTCTGGCAGGTTGAAGTCGAGCTGGATGGTCGACATCTGCCAGGTGCGGCCGATCGCGTCCCTCGCCTGCACCGAGATCTTCGGGCCGTAGAAGGCGGCGCCACCCGGGTCGGGGACGAGCTCCAGACCGGACTCCTTGCCGACCTCTGCCAGCACCTGCGTCGCGGACTCCCATACCTCGTCGGACCCGACGTACTTCTCCGGGTTCTTGGTGGACAGCTCGAGGAAGAAGTCCTCCAGGCCGTAGTCCTTGAGCAGATCGAGGACGAAGGTCAGCAGCGACCGCAGCTCGTCGCGCATCTGCTCCCGGGACGCGAAGATGTGCGCGTCGTCCTGGGTGAACCCGCGGGCGCGCGTGAGGCCGTGCACCACGCCCGACTTCTCGTACCGGTAGACCGTGCCGAACTCGAACAGCCGCAACGGAAGATCCCGGTACGACCGGCCGCGGGACCGGTAGATCAGGATGTGCATCGGGCAGTTCATCGGCTTGAGGTAGTAGTCCTGCCCCGGCTTGACGACGTTGCCCTCGTCATCGACCTGCGCGTCGAGGTGCACGGGGGGGTACATCCCGTCGGCGTACCAGTCCAGATGGCCGGAGACCTCGAACAGCTGCCCCTTGGTGATGTGCGGGGTGTAGACGAACTCGTACCCAGCCTCCTCGTGCCGGCGCCTGGAGTAGTCCTCCATCTCCTTGCGCACGACGCCGCCCTTGGGGTGGAAGACGGGCAGCCCCGAACCGATCTCGTCGGGGAACGAGAACAGGTCGAGCTCCGCACCGAGCCGCCGGTGGTCGCGCCGCTCCGCCTCGGCGATCCGCTCCTGGTAGGCCTTCAGCTGCTCCTTCGTCGGCCAGGCCGTGCCGTAGACACGCTGCAGCTGCGGGTTCTTCTCACTGCCCCGCCAGTACGCCGCGGCGGTCCGGGTGAGCGAGAACCCGTTGCCGATCAGCTTGGTCGAGGGCAGGTGCGGGCCACGGCAGAGGTCCTTCCACGCCAGGGACCCGTCGCGGTGCAGGTTGTCGTAGATCGTCAGCTCTCCCCCGCCGACCTCGACGTTCGCTCCCTCGGCCGCGCTGGCCGCGTCCCCCGAGCCCTTCAGCCCGATCAGCTCGAGCTTGTACGGCTCGTCGGCGAGCTCGGAGCGCGCCTCGTCGTCGCTCACCACCCGCCGGGAGAAGGTCTGCCCCTCCTTGACGATCCGCTGCATCACCTTCTCGATGCGCTTGGTGTCCTCAGGGGTGAAGGGCGCCTCGACGTCGAAGTCGTAGTAGAAGCCGTCGGTCACGGGCGGACCGATCCCGAGCCTGGCCCCGGGGAAGGTCTCTTGCACCGCCTGGGCGAGAACGTGCGCGGTCGAGTGGCGCAGCACCGCCAGCCCGTCAGGCTCGTCGATGCGCACGGGTTCCACCTTGTCGCCGTCGGCCAGCACGTGGGCCAGGTCCCGCAGCTCGCCGTTCACACGAGCCACCACGACGTCCCGCTGCCCGTCGAAGATCGCTCCGGCGGTAGTGCCGTGCTCGACCGATCGCTCGTCGCCGGCGACGGACACAATGAGCTGGCTCGCCACAGGGGCTCCTTCGGTTCGTCCAGGTCCGCGACCCGGCGGTCTTCGCTGTTCTGGCCGTTCGATGCTATCGGCCCGCCATCGAGGGTCAGTCGAGCAGTTCGACGGCGTCCCCACGTGTGATCGTGCCTGGACGCACCACCTCGGCGTACACCCCCAGGCAGCTGGACGGCGTCCTGGTCACCTCGAGCTCCACGTCGCCGACACGCAGGCGCCGGCCGACCCAAGCGCGCTCAGCCCCGGCGTCCGGCAGCTCCAGCACCAGGTTGGCGCGAGGCTCTGGGTCGCACCCGGTCGGGGCGTCGGGCGCGCTGTGCGCGCCGGCGCTGACCAGGTGGACGGCGGCAACCTGCTGGTTCTTGCCCGGCGCGTCCACGACGTGCACGCCTTCGCAGACGACGTCCCGCAGGTCCACGGGCAGCTGCAGGGCGCCGTCCACGGCGCGGGCCCTGACGTCGCGGATGCGAGGTTCCTGCTTCGCCGTGACCGAGGTGCCGTCGGCAGCCTGGAGCGCCCAACGCCGGTCGTCCTGGAGCCCGGAAGTGGTGACGGTGACCTTCTCGAGCTCCTCACCGTCGGCGGACTTCAGGGGGTACCGCTGAAGACGCTGCACCGTGCCGACCGGGATCCCGCTCATGACCCGAAGGCTACGCGGCAGGCCCCTGGTGCTCGCCACGGCGTTTCAGGCCGGCACCCACCTGCTCAGCGTCAGTGCATGCCGAGTGTCAGTGAATGCTGAGTGTCAGGGCATGCTCAGCGGAGGCCGAAGCGGGCGAACATCCCCTTCTTCACCTCGGTCTCGCGCTGCTGCTCCCCGGCGAAGGAGCTGATGCCGACGACCGCTCCGGTGAGCGCGGGGACGACCCACTGCAGTGCCCGGAGCTGCCGCTGCGCGTGAGCGACGGGCTCCGGCGTGACCGGGCTCGGTTCGGTGCCGGACTCGACCGGGGGCGAGGTCTGACGCGAGACCCGCCTCCCGAGCAGCCTGCTGTAGGCGGTGACGCCGAGCGCCGCGACTGTGAGCGCCGTCTTGGCGATGGACATGCCCAGCACACCCTTCTGCCCGACGAGGCGACCCGTGTTCGCCGCCAGCAGGCCGGCGGCTCCGCCGAGGTGGACTCCGATGGCGGCGGCATTCACCGGCGTCCACCGGTCCCAGCCCGTGGTCGCGACCAGGCCGCTGCTGCTCTCGTCGCCCGCCGCCCCCGCCGCGGCGTTGAGCGCGACAGCGTTGGCGAGGGTTCCGCCGAACCAGGCGGCCAGTCCGACATCGTGGGCGACGCGGTAGTAGGTGTTGCGCGCCATGGCATCTCCAACTGCTGGGGGACGTGTCCAGGGGGCGTACCCCAGGACGGCGACGGTAAACGGCTCATCGCAGGTTTCCGGTGTGGCCGAGCGAGAACCGCCCCGGCTGGGGCCACACGGACAGACCGTGCGGGCCGGCGTCCACGCCGATCCGGCGCAGGAGCGCACCGGTGCGCGTGTCGATGACGTACACCTCCTTGTCGTAGCGCCCCGACAGCCAGAGCTGGGAGCCGTCGGCGCTGACTCCTCCCATGTCCGGCGACCCGCCCGGTAGCCGCCAGGTCGCCTCGGCGGCCAGCGTGCCGGCGTCCAGCACCGAGATGGTGCCGGCGTCCCGGTTGCTGACGAAGATGCGCGTGGCGTCACGGGAGGGGTACAGCCCGTGTGCGCCCAGACCGGTCGGCACGAAGCGCGCCACATCGCGAGCCTGCGCGTCGATGACCCAGACGCCGTTCCGCAGCATGTCGGCGACCAGGAAGAACCTGCCGTCCGCGGTGAGCCGGACGTCCTGGGGCATCGCCGAGGCCCCGGGCCGGAGTCCCTGTTTCGGGCTGCCCTTCATGGCCATCGCTTCCTCGGGCGACGTGGCACCAGGGGTGCGGACTGCGTTGAGATCTATGATTTTTCGGATCTTCGTCGCATTGGCGTCCACCACCAGGAGCAGCCCGCTGAACTCGCAGCTGGCGACGAAGAAGGACAGGTCCGCGGAGAAGTCCGCGTGGTTCACCCCGTAGCACGGCACGGGCAGCGACCGCTGCAGCGTCATCGTGCGGGCGTCACGAACGTCGATGCGGCGCAAGCGTTCCGCCATCACGAAGGCGCGTGAGCCGTCCGGTGTGAAGTAGAGGTTGTAGGGGTCCTAGACCGGGACCGGCTTGCCCGCCTTGCCGGTGCGGGGGTCGATCGGGAGCATCTGGTTGCCGTCGTCCTGGTTGACCCACAACGTCTTCAGGTCCGGGCTCGGCACGACGTGCTGTGGTTCTCGGCCGGTCCGGTAGCGGGCGACGACCGTGAACGTCTTCGGATCGATCAGCTGCACAGTGTCGCTGAGCGTGTTCGGCACGTAGACCATCGGCCGCGCGGCCTTCACTCCGGGGGCGAGCGCGCCCGCGGGCCCGTTCGCGTACACGTTCGTCGTCGGACCGGTCGAACCAGGCGAGCCGGACGCCGACACGCCCGGCGCCGAGGTCGGCTGCGGTGTGCCTGTGGTCGCGATCGACGACGTCTCGGGCGTGGTGGGCCCTGGTGCCTCAGCACCTGTCGTGCCGGCGCCCGGGGTGGTGCAGGCGCCGACCAGCAGGGAGAGCGACAGCGCCGCTGCCGCTGTCCTGACGCGCCTCATCTCAGTGCGGGGACCTCCACCCGATCAGGCTAGGTCAGGAGCAGCGCGCCCGACATCTACGTGACAAGGGTCCCGTCCGGCGAATCCGGCGAACCCTCAGCACTCGATGACGTTGACGGCCAGACCGCCCCGTGCGGTCTCCTTGTACTTGACCTTCATGTCGGCACCGGTTTCGCGCATCGTCTTGATGACCTTGTCGAGCGAGACGATGTGCGACCCGTCGCCGCGCAGGGCCGTGCGGGCCGCGGTGATGGCCTTCACGGCAGCAACGGCATTGCGCTCGATGCACGGGATCTGGACCAGTCCGCCGACGGGGTCGCAGGTGAGCCCGAGGTTGTGCTCCATGGCGATTTCGGCTGCGTTCTCGACCTGACGCGGCGTGCCCCCGAGCACGGCCGCGAAGGCTCCGGCCGCCATGGAGCAGGCGGAGCCGACCTCCCCCTGACAGCCGACCTCCGCGCCCGAGATGGAGGCGGTCTCCTTGTAGATCACGCCGATCGCCCCGGCGGTGAGCAGGAAGCGGCACACCCCGTCGTCGTCCGCGCCGGGCACGAACCGGGTGAAGTAGTGCAGCACCGCGGGGATGATGCCGGCGGCGCCGTTGGTCGGCGCCGTGACGACGCGACCACCGGCCGCGTTCTCCTCGTTGACCGCGAGGGCGTAGAGCGTGATCCAGTCCATGCCCCGCAAGGGGTCCGCGCTGTCGGTCTCGAGCGCCAGCTTGCGCGAGAGCTCCGGCGCCCGCCGCCGTACGCGCAGTCCACCGGGTAGCGTCCCCTCGGTCACCATGCCGTTGGCGACGCATTCCTTCATGACGCCCCAGATGTGCAGCAGCCCGGCCCGGACCTCGGCCTCGCTGCGCCACGCAAGCTCGTTCTCGAGCATGATGCGCGAGATCGACTTGCCCGTGGCGTCGCAGTGGGCGAGCAGCTCCTCGCCCGTGCGAAACGGGTGCGCCACGGCCGTCGTGTCCGCCACGATGCTCGTGTCACCGGCAGCGTCCTCGCCCACCACGAACCCACCACCAACCGAGTAGAACGTGCGCTCGGAGAGCATCCGCAGGTCCTCGTCGAAGGCGATGAAGGTCATGCCGTTCGGGTGCAGTGGCAGGGACCTGCGCCGGTGCAGGACCAGGTCGCTGTCGGCGTCGAAGTCGATCTCGTGCTCGCCCAGCAGCGACAGTCGTCCGCTCTGGCGGATCTGGACCAGCAGACCCTCGACCGCGTGCGGGTCGCAGAGCTCCGGCCTTTCACCGGAAAGGCCGAGCAGGACGGCCTTGTCCGAGCCGTGCCCGTGCCCGGTGGCCCCGAGGGATCCGAACAGCTGGACCAGCACCTTGGTCGTGTCCCGGAGCTGACCCGCGTCGCGCAGGCCTTCGGCGAAGAGGACTGCCGCCCGCATGGGGCCCACCGTGTGGGAGCTCGACGGGCCGATGCCGACGGAGAAGAGGTCGAAGACGCTCAGCGCCATCCCTCAGCCCCCCGTTCCCGGCACTGGTGGCCGGTACCATGCTGCGCCCAGCGCCCCCCGCCCGCACGACCTCGGCGTAGAGCCGTCCGGCGCGGGAGGACGAGCGCACCAGCGGACCGCTGATGACATGCCGCAGCCGAGGTGTTCGGCCCCGAGCCAGCCGCCCTCCTCGACGCGCAGCAGCCGACGTCCCTCTGGGGCGATCGCGGTCACGACGAGAGCTCCGCGACCGCGGGGTAGAGCGGGTGCTTGGCGGCCAGCGACGCGACCCGCGACCGCAGGCCTGCGGCAGCGTCGTCGGACAGCTCGGGCTGGAGGGCCGCGACGATGATGTCGGCGACCTCCTCGAACTCCCGCGGCCCGAAGCCACGAGTGGCCAGGGCAGGCGTGCCGATGCGCAGGCCGGACGTCACCATCGGCGGACGCGGGTCGTTGGGCACCGCGTTGCGGTTGACGGTGATGCCGATCCGGTGAAGCCGGTCCTCGGCCTGCTTGCCGTCGAGCTCGGAGCCCACCAGGTCGACGAGCACCAGGTGCACGTCCGTACCACCGCTGAGCACCTTGATCCCGGCCTGCACGGCGTCCTCGCGGATGAGCCGGTCCGCCAGGATTCGCGCGCCCTCGAGGGTCCGCCGCTGCCGGTCCTTGAACTCGTCCCCGGACGCTACGAGGAACGTCACCGCCTTGGCCGCGATGACGTGCTCGAGCGGACCGCCCTGCAGGCCCGGGAACACCGCCGAGTTGATCTTCTTGGCGATGGCCTCGTCGTTCGTGAGGATGATCCCGCCGCGCGGACCGCCGAGGGTCTTGTGCGTGGTCGACGTGGTGACGTGGGCGTGGGGCACCGGGTTGGGGTGCAGGCCCGCGGCCACGAGCCCGGCGAAGTGGGCCATGTCGACGAACAGGTAGGCCCCTACCTCGTCGGCGATCTCGCGGAACCGGGCGAAGTCGAGCGTGCGCGGGTAGGCCGACCAGCCGGCGATGATCATGCGTGGCCGGTGCTCCTGCGCCAGTCGCGCGACTTCCTCCATGTCGACGAGGCCGTCCTCCCCGACGTGGTACGGCACGACGTTGAACGTCTTCCCGCTGTAGTTGAGCCGCATGCCGTGGGTGAGGTGGCCGCCGTGGGCGAGGTCGAGCCCGAGGATCGTGTCACCGTGGTGCAGGAGCGCGAAGAAGACGGCCGTGTTGGCCTGGGCGCCGGAGTGCGGCTGGACGTTGGCGAAGGCTGCCCCGTAGAGCACCTTCAGTCGGTCGATCGCGAGCTGCTCGATGACGTCGACGTGCTCACAACCGCCGTAGTAGCGCCGGCCCGGGTAGCCCTCGGCGTACTTGTTGGTGGCGACCGACCCCTGGGCCTGCATCACCGCCAGTGGCGCGAAGTTCTCCGACGCGATCATCTCGAGGGTCGACTCCTGCCGACGGAGCTCGGCGTCGAGAGCTGCCGCGACCTCGGGGTCGACCTGGGCGAGGGGCTGGTTGAGCAGGTTCTGGTCCGTCACGACTCCCCCTCAGCCCTGCTCCGCCAGCTGGGCGTAGGCGTCGGCGTCCAGCAGCCCGTCGGTCGAGGCGACACGTAGGCGCAGCAGCCATCCGGCGCCGAACGGGTCGGTGTTGACCAGGCCCGGTTCCTGCACCACTGCGTCGTTGACCTCGAGCACCTCGCCGTCGGTGGGGGCGTACAGGTCACTGACGGACTTGGTGGACTCGATCTCGCCGCAGGGCTCGCCGGCGGTCACGGCGCTGCCGGCGTCGGGCAGGTCCACGTAGACGACGTCGCCGAGCGCCTCGGAGGCGAACTCGGTGATGCCCACGGTGGCGACGTCACCCTCGATGCGCAGCCACTCGTGGTCCTTGGTGTAGAGAAGGTCAGCGGGCAGATTCATGGTGGGCTCCTTGGGTGGTGGGTGGTCTGGGGCCGCCGGTCAGCGAGGCCGGCTGTAGAAGGGCAGGGCGACGACCTCGGCCTCGACCCGCTGGCCGCGCACGTCGACGGCGACTCGGGTGCCCGGCTCGGACAGGGCGGTGTCCACGTAGGCCATCGCGATGGGGTACCCGAGGGTCGGGGACGGCGCGCCGCTGGTCACGGTGCCGACCTGCGTTTCGCTCGCGCGGTCCAGCACGGCATACCCCGATCTCGGGGCTCGGCGCCCCTCGGGGCGCAGCCCCACCCGCACCCGGGTGACTTCCCGCCCGGCGCGCGCCGCCAGCGCGGCGCGCCCGACGAAGTCGCTCCCCTTGTCGAGCTTCACCACCCGCCCGAGCCCCGCCTCGTAGGGCGTGAGGTCGGCACTGAGCTCGTTGCCGTACAACGGCATCGCCGCCTCGAGGCGCAGCGAGTCGCGGCATGCGAGGCCGGCGGGAACGAGGCCGTGGGGGGCACCTGCCTCGGAGAGTGCCTGCCAGATGTCGACGGCGTCGGCGGGGTCGCAGAAGATCTCGAACCCGTCCTCCCCGGTGTAGCCGGTGCGCGCCAGGCGGACCGCCCGGCCGGCCACGGTCGTCTCCTGGATGGCGTAGTAGCGCAACGCACCGAGGTCCGCGCCGGTCAGCTCGCCGAGGATGGCGGCCGAGCGTGGTCCCTGCACCGCGATGAGCGACCAGTCGTCACAGCGGTCCTGCACCTCGGCGTCGAAGCCGGCGGCGCGCCGCTTCAGCGCGTCGAGGACCACCCCGGCGTTCGAGGCGTTGGCGACGACCATGTACCGCTCGTCCGACAGCCGGTAGACGATCAGGTCGTCGAGGATGCCGCCGTCCTCGTTGCAGATCATCGTGTACTTCGCCTTGGCGACGGCGATGGCGCTGATGTCTCCCACGAGCGCGTGGTCGAGCAGCGCGGCGGCCTGCGGGCCGACGACCTCGATCTCGCCCATGTGCGAAAGGTCGAACAGGCCTGCAGCGGTGCGCACGGCATGGTGCTCCGCGAGCTCGCTGCCGTAGCGCAGCGGCATCTGCCAGCCGGCGAAGTCGGTGAAATGGGCTCCGGCGGCCTCGTGGACGGCGTGCAGAGCGGTTGGCTTGGACATCGGGGTCTTCTCTCTCGGATCGGTTATCGGGGCCGGCGCTCAGGCCTCGAACGACTCCGGCGAAGGGCACGAGCACACAAGGTTGCGGTCACCGTGGCTCTGGTCGATGCGGCGCACCGGCGGCCAGTACTTGTTCCCCGCCGTGCCGGCGGGGTAGACGGCCTGGGTCCGGGAGTAGGCCCGATCCCAATCGCCCACGAGCATCTCGGCGGTGTGCGGAGCGCCGCGCAGCGGGCTCGACTCCGGCGTGAAGGCGCCGTCGGCGACCTCGTCGATCTCCGCGCGGATCCTGATCATCGCGTCGATGAACCGGTCGACCTCGCGCAGGTCCTCCGACTCCGTCGGCTCGACCATGAGGGTGCCGGCCACCGGGAAGGACATCGTCGGCGCGTGGAACCCGTAGTCGATGAGCCGCTTGGCGACGTCGTCGACGGAGACCCCGGTCGCCTTGGTCAGCGGCCGTAGGTCCAGGATGCACTCATGGGCCACGAGCCCGGCGGCACCGGTGTAGAGCGTCGGGTAGTAGGGCGCCAGCCGCTTGGCGATGTAGTTGGCGGCGAGGACCGCGACCTTCGTGGCCTGCGTCAGGCCCTCGGCACCCATGAGACGCACGTACGCCCAGCTGATCGGCAGGATGCCGGCCGACCCGAACGGCGCTGCGCTGACGGGACCGATCCCCTCGCGGCGCTCGGGGTCCGGGTGCATCGGGTGGGACGGGAGGAAGGGCGCCAGGTGCGCGCCCACGGCCACCGGGCCGACACCGGGGCCGCCGCCGTGCGGGATGCAGAAGGTCTTGTGCAGGTTGAGGTGCGAGACGTCGCCCCCGAACCGCCCCGGAGCCGCCAGCCCCAGCAGGGCGTTGAGGTTCGCGCCGTCGACGTAGACCTGGCCGCCGTGAGAGTGCACCACGTCGCACAGCTCGGTGATGCCCTCCTCGTACACGCCGTGCGTCGAGGGATAGGTCACCATGATGGCGGCGAGCTCGGCGGCGTGCTGCTCGCACTTGGCGCGCAGGTCCGCGAGGTCGACGGTGCCGTCTTCGAGGCTCTTGACCACGACGACGCGCATGCCGGCCATGACCGCCGAGGCTGCGTTCGTGCCATGGGCCGACGCCGGGATGAGGCAGACGTCGCGTGCTTCGTCGCCGCGTGACAGGTGGTAGGCGCGGATGGCCAGGAGTCCGGCCAGCTCGCCCTGGCTGCCCGCGTTCGGCTGGATCGAGACCTTGGCGTACCCCGTCACAGCCGCGAGCCACGACTCCAGCTGGTCGATGAGGGTCGCATAGCCCCGGGCGCTATCGGCGGGGACGAACGGGTGGACGTTCGCGAAGCCAGGAAAGCTGATCGGCTCCATCTCGGTGGTCGCGTTGAGCTTCATCGTGCAGGAGCCCAGCGGGATCATGCCACGGTCGAGGGCGTAGTCCTTGTCCGACAGCGAGCGGAGGTAGCGCAGCATCGCGGTTTCGCTGTGGTGGGTGTTGAACACCGGGTGGGTGAGGAACTCGGTGGTGCGCACGAGCGCCTGTGGCAGCCGGTCACGGTCGGCGTCCGGCGCCTCGCCGGCCGCGCCGAACGCCTCGAGCACGACGGCCAGGTGCCTCGCGGCAGTCGTCTCGGAGCACGCCACGCCGACGTGGTCTGCGTCGATTCGCCGGAGGTGGACCCCACCGGCGGCAGCCTTGGCAACGACCTCCTCGGCCCGCCCGGGTACCCGCACGAGGAGCGTGTCGAAGAACTCCGGGTGGACGACCTCCACGCCGGCGTCCACCAGACGGTCAGCCAGGCCGGCGGCGGCGCGGTGGACACCACGCGCGATGGCGCGCAGACCCGCGGGGCCGTGGTAGACGGCGTACATCGACGCCACGACGGCGAGGAGCACCTGGGCGGTGCAGATGTTGGAGGTGGCCTTGTCCCGGCGGATGTGCTGCTCGCGGGTCTGCAGGGCGAGCCGGTATGCCATCCGGCCGTCCGCGTCGACGCTCACGCCGACCAGGCGCCCGGGAAGGCTCCGCTCCAGGCCCTGCCGCACCGCGATGTAGCCGGCGTGCGGGCCGCCGTAGCCGAGTGGGACGCCGAAACGCTGGGACGACCCGACCGCGATGTCGGCGCCCCATTCTCCCGGCGCCGCCAGCAGGGTGAGGGCCAGCAGGTCGGCGGCCGCTGTCACGAGCGCCCCCCGCTCGTGCGCCGCAGCGACGAGCGCGCGGTGGTCGGCGACCGCCCCGCAGGCGCCGGGGTACTGCACGACGACGCCGAAGTGGTCACCCTCGGGGAGGCCCTGGGTGAGGTCGGCGACGACCACCTCGACGCCGATGGCGCGGCAGCGGGTCCGCAGCACCGCGAGGCTCTGGGGCAGCAGGTCCATGTCGACGACGACGCGTTCGGCCTTCACCCGGCTGGCGCGGCGCATCACGGTCACGGCCTCCGCCACGGCGGTGCCCTCGTCGAGGAGCGAGGCGTTGGCGGTGGGCAGTCCCGTGAGGTCGCCGACCATGGTCTGGAAGTTGAGGAGGGCCTCGAGTCGACCCTGGCTGATCTCCGGCTGGTAGGGCGTGTAGGCGGTGTACCAGGCCGGGCTCTCGAGGACGTTGCGCCGGATCACGCCGGGCAGGACGGTACCGTGGTAGCCCAGTCCGATCATCGGCTCACCGGGTTCGTTGCGACCGGCGAGGTCGCGCAGCTCGGCGAGCACCTCCTCCTCGCTCGCAGGTGCGGGGAGACCGAACAGCTCTGGCGAGCGCAGGCCCTGGGGCACGGCCGCGTCGACGAGCGCGTCGAGGGACTCATAGCCGAGCTCGGCGAGCATGGTGGCCTGGTCGGCGGGTGTGAAACCGATGTGGCGACCGACGAAGGACCCGTGGGCAGGGTCGATGCAGGCTTCAGGCATGGGTGGGAGGCTCCCTGATTCGGGCGCGCCGTACATGGCGGGCACCGTTGGACGGGTGACCTCCCCGCTCTGTCATGGGCCTGAGAGCTTCACCGCCACGTGGGCGGCTTGCACCGTGGGCGCAGGCCAAGGGCCTGACTTTTCAGAGTTCGCTTCGCCGCAACGGTCATGGGGGCCTGAGAGATTCTTGGGGAGATTTGCTCCTTCGGCGCCCCACCATGGCGCGGTGGGGACTCTCCCGCTGCGGCTCGATCAGCGATCTGTGCAGTTGTTGCGACGAAGGTAGGGGCGGCATCAGCACAGCGTCAACCCCTGGTCAGGAGATGGGACGGCCACCAAGAAGTCCTTGACAGCTCTCGTGTGGTGGCCAGTACCTTCACACCACTCAACTCAAGACGCCAACGGGTCGTGGCGGGAGAGTCCGGGGTCAACAGCCACCGGACGCCGTAGGAGCAAATCCTCCCCGGGAATCTCTCAGGCACCAGTACCGCCAAGACCGGGCAACTCTGGAAAGCAGCGGGCCGCAGCGGCGGCACCGCTCACCGAAGGTGCAAGTGGACGGCCTTGGCGACAAGGCGGTTCATGAAGCTCTCAGGTCTCCATGACAGAGCGGGGAGGACCACGCCGGAGGACAGACGTCCTTTGGTTCCCTTACCGGAGGTCCTCGTATGCCCCTGTCGTCCCACGGCGCCGTGGACGCGCCCTCGGCAGCTCCCCGCGTCACGGCCGCTACGCACCGGGATCCTGGCGCCGGCCGCGCGCCGCACCTTTCCCGGTCGCTCTCGAATCGGCACATCCAGCTCATCGCGATCGGCGGCGCCATCGGCACCGGCCTGTTCATGGGCTCGGGCAAGGTCATCTCGCTGGCCGGCCCGTCCATCCTGCTCGTCTACGCCACCATCGGCTTCATGCTCTTCTTCGTCATGCGGGCGATGGGAGAGCTGCTGCTGTCGAACCTCCAGTACAAGTCGTTCGCCGACTTCGCGGCCGACCTGTTGGGGCCGTGGGCGGGCTTCTTCACCGGCTGGACCTACTGGTTCTCCTGGATTGTCACGGGCATTGCCGACATCGTGGCGATCGCCGGCTACGTCAGCTTCTGGTGGCCCGAGCTGCCGCTGTGGATACCGGGCGGCGCCGCCGTGCTGCTGCTGCTGGGCCTGAACCTGCCGACCGTCAAGGCCTTCGGTGAGGTGGAGTTCTGGTTCGCGCTCGTCAAGATCATCACCATCGTCACCCTCATCATCGTGGGCCTCGCGATGGTGTTCCGCGGCTTCGTCTCCCCCGATGGCGCCCAGGCCACACTGGCGAACCTGTGGAACGACGGCGGCTTCTTCACCACCGGACCGATGGGCTTCGTGGCGGGCTTCCAGATCGCGTTGTTCGCCTTCGTCGGCGTCGAGCTGGTCGGCACCACCGCTGCCGAGACCAAGTCGCCGCACACCACCTTGCCGAAGGCCGTCAACTCCATTCCCGTTCGCATCATGCTCTTCTACGTCCTGGCCCTCGTCGTGATCATGTCGGTCATGCCCTGGCGGGACGTCGCTCCGGACCGGTCGCCCTTCGTCGCGATGTTCGGCCTCGCAGGGTTCGCGCTGGCCGCGGGCGTCATCAACTTCGTGGTGCTGACCTCCGCGGCCTCCTCGGCCAACTCCGGCATCTACTCGACCTCACGGATGGTCTACGGCCTTGCCCAGGAGGGAGACGCCCCCTCGCGGTTGGGGTGGCTCAGCCGTCGACACGTCCCGGTCAACGCGCTGGTGTTCTCCTGCGCCTTCCTGCTCCCCGGGATCGCGCTGCTCTACGCCGGCGGTTCCATCATCGAGGCGTTCACGATGGTCACCACCATCTCGGCGCTGCTCTTCATGTTCGTCTGGAGCATCATCCTGTTCTCCTACATGGCCTACCGCCGCAAGCGCCCGCAGCTGCACGCGGAGTCCCACTTCAAGATGCCCGGCGGCGTCCCCATGTGCTGGGTGGTGCTGGCCTTCTTCGCCTTCGTCATCTGGGCCCTGACGCAGGCGGCCGACACCCGGCAGGCGCTGCTTGTCACGCCTGTGTGGTTCGTCGTGCTCGGCATCGCCTGGCTGGTCGTGCGGCGGCGCGCCAGCCATCTGGTGCGCGAGGAGGAGCTCCGGGCAGAGCTGGCAGCGCCGGAGACGTCGCAGGACGCCTGAGGGGGGACCGTTCAAGCGGGAAACCGGCGGTGCCCAGGGGAAGCCCGCCAGGACCCGCCGACGCGAAGGCCCGGACCGACTGGTCCGGGCCTTCGCATCCGGTGACCTGCATCAGGTCGTCAGACCGCGTTAGGTCGCATCAGGTGGGCGATACTGGGTTCGAACCAGTGACCTCCTCGGTGTGAACGAGGCGCTCTACCACTGAGCCAATCGCCCTAGCGGTGGGAAACCTTACCGGATCGCGCGCCCTGCCTCAGCCACCCGGGTCCACTCCCGGGACGAGGTCCAGGTAGTTGCCGACGACGTCCGGGGTCCAGGACGGGTAGCCGAAAACCACCAGCGTCGTCCAGATGGCGAGGCCGATGAACGCGACGGTCAGCACGCCACTGCCCCACGACACCCATCGCGGCTGGCGCTGCATCCACACCCGCCCCCGGTGCAGCTGCTCGTGCACCTGGTGCAGCAGGCGCTGGGCCCACTCGAACTCGCTCGCCAGCACCGCCAGGCCGAGCAGGGCGAGCGGGATACCGCCGGGTCCCGGCAACCACCCGGTCGCTCCGGCCAGGAGGATCAGCAGGGTGCCGACGAACCCGACGACGATCCGGTAGATGCGGTGCTTGCGGGGATCGGCGCGGATCTTGCGCCGCCACTCCCAACGGTCCTCGTCCGCATCGAGGAGCACGTTGTCGTCCTCGCGCGTGTCCCGCAGCGCTGGTCGCGGCTTCTGCTCCTTCACGGATCCAAGCCTACGGAGGCACGCCGGCCTGTGGATCGGCCGCAAGTCGCATTGAGTCGCCGCTGGGAAGGGTTTCCCCGTCCGCGGCGCCCGACGGGCGGAAGCGCCGGGAGCGCGATTGGATGGTGACCGGACGACAGCGGGCTCATCGGTGGCGCACAGTGACGGGCAGTTAGCCGAATGTGACAGAGCAGGTTTGGGTGCGTGACCATCGGGGCACACAGTCGTTGTAGGCGGCAACAACGAACGTCCTGAGCACCGGAGGCTTCGAGTGTCCTCGACACCCCCCGACGTCGACCTGTCGGTCGCACTGCGACTGGTGGTCCCGGACGCGGACGCCGTCCCACTGCCCGTCTCCCTCAGGTACGCAGCCGCCGATCCCTACGCCGTGACGGTCGCCTTCCATGGCGACGACGTGAGCGTCGAGTGGGTGTTCGCCCGGGACCTGCTGCTCTCCGGGCTGACCGGCCCGTGCGGGTACGGCGACGTCCACATCTGGCCTGGCAACCGCGCCCGCCAGGAGCTGGTGTTCATCTCGCTGACCTCGCCGGACGGCCAGGCAGTGCTGGAGGCCGACCGCCGTGACGTCAGTGAGTTCCTCGACCAGACGACCTACCTGGTGCCCGCCGGTCGGGAGGACGACTTCGTCGATCTCGATGCCGAGATCGCGCTTCTGCTCGCCAGCTGACCTGCTCCTCGGGTGACGAGCCTCCTCACGTGACGAGCGCGTCCTCTGACGAAACCGGCACTACACCGGGTCCGGGTTCTCCGCGCTGCGGCGGGTGAACAGCTCGACCGCCGCCTTCGTCAGCTCACCGGGCCTCACCAACCTTCCGTCCAGGTGCGCCACGGGCTGCACGTCACGCGTCGAAGAGGTGAGCAGCATCTCCTCCGCCGTCTGCAGCACGTCGAACGGCAGGTCCCGCTCCACGCACGGCAGCCCCTCCTCCGCGGCCCACTCCAACAGCAGCGCCCGTGTGATGCCCGCGAGCGGGCCGGCGTCCAGCGGCGGCGTGACCAGCTCGCCGTCCACCACCACGAACACGTTCGACCCGGTCCCCTCGCACAGGTGCCCGACCGTGTTCGCGAACAGCGCCTCGCTGCCGCCGCGGGCGTGCGCGTACTGCAGCGCGACGACGTTCTCCGCATAGGACGTCGTCTTCAGCCCCGCTGTCGCCCCCCGCTCGTTCCTGACCCACGGCACCCGGACGGCGCCCACACCCGCCGGCCACGGCTCCACCGGCATCGCCGCGACGATCAGCGTCGGCGGCTGGTCGCCGCGGTCGGAGCCGAGCGGTCCTGGTCCACCGGTCCACGTGATCCGCAAGCGACCGAAGCCGATGTGCCGGACGGCGAGCACCGCCTTGACGGCGTCGCGCACCGTCGCGTGCTCCGGGGCGGGCAATCCCAGGCCGGTGGCAGACCGGTCGAGCCGGTCCAGGTGCCGGGTCAGCGCGAACGGGACGCCGTCCGTGATCTTGCACGTCTCGAAGACGCCGTCCCCGACGGTGATCCCGTGGTCGAGCGCGGAGACCGCCGCGGTATCCGCTGTTCTGACCTCGCCATTGACCCAGACGGCCAACTGCTCGACGCTGCTCATGCCTCGATGCTCCCACCCTCACCCGAGGCGAGCCGGACCAGCCGCTCGGCCTTCAGCTCGGTCTCCTGCCACTCCCCTGCCGGATCGGACCCCCACGTGATCCCGGCACCGGTGCCGAAACGCAGCAGGCCGTCCTTCCACCAGAATGTTCGGATACCCACGGCGAGCACCGCCTGCCCAGCGTCGGCGTCGACGAACCCCACGGCACCGCAGTACGGGCCCCGACTCACCGGCTCCAACTGCCCGATCACGTCGAGAGCCGCCTGCTTCGGCGCACCGGACACGGACGCCGGCGGAAGCGTCGCCCGAAGGATCTCGGCCCACGTGACGCCGTCACGCAGGGCGCCGCGCACCGTGGACACCAGGTGGACCAGTCCCGGGTGCTGCTCGGTGCGCAGCAGCGACGGCACCGCGATCGTGCCGGCCCGGCACACCCGCTGCAGGTCGTTGCGCACGAGGTCGGTGATCATCAGGTTTTCCGCACGGTCCTTTGGCAGCAGGCCCCGCACGGTCGGCGCGGTGCCCTTGATCGGCGAGGAGGTGACCACCTCGCCAGACCGCTCGAGGAAGAGCTCGGGTGAGGCCGAGACCACCCACTCCTCGCCCAGGTCGATCACACCCGCGTACTGCGCAGGATTGCCGCAGGCCAGCACGGTCGCGAGGGCGTAGGGGTCGCCGGACGCCAGCGGCGCCTGGAGCAGCCGGCAGAGGTTCACCTGGTACACGTCCCCCTCGCGGATGCGCTCGCGGATCGTGGTCACTGCGCGTTCGTACTCGGGGCGAAACATGGACGACGACCATGTAGCCGCGTCCGGACCTCGCCACCGGCTGTGGTCGGCGCTCCTCGGGACAGCCTCGGGACCGACTGCGGGCAGCGGGGCCGGCCGCACGTCCGCGAAGCGCCAGGCACGTAGGCCGCCCTCGAACTCCGCGACGACCGCCCACCAGCCGCCACTGTCCAACGCGCCGGGGCGCTCACGAAGGTCGGCGACGTCGGCCACGCCCGTCGCCAAGCGACCCGCCCACCACGCGGAAACCACGGCCGGAAGGTACTGGCCCCCGCCCCCCGGACGGCGCACCGCCCGCTGTGTGAGGGGCCGGTTGGACTCCGAAAGTCCCCCTCCGTTAGAGTTCCGGTCGCAACCGAGAGCCGCCGACGGCGGTGACCGGAGGCGCGCGGACGTGGCTCAGTTGGTAGAGCATCACCTTGCCAAGGTGAGGGTCGCGGGTTCGAGTCCCGTCGTCCGCTCGGAGGCACTGTCTTCGAGGCACGCCTCGCGGTGGAGTGGCCGAGAGGCGAGGCAACGGCCTGCAAAGCCGTCTACACGGGTTCGAATCCCGTCTCCACCTCGAACGGCGTAGGCCGTCCACGCACGGGCGATTGGCGCAGCGGTAGCGCGCTTCCTTGACACGGAAGAGGTCACTGGTTCGAACCCAGTATCGCCCACCAGCACGTTTCTGCAGGTCAGGCCGGTGTGCTGCTTCGCGCACGCTTCGCGGTCCGTGCACCTGGACCCATTGCACCTGGACCCATCATGAAGGTCGCAAGCCACGGGTAAGGGCGAGGAACTCCGCCCGTGTGGCGGCGTTGTCCCGCAGCCCGCCGAGCATCGCGGACGTGAGGGTTCGGCTGCCGCGAGATCGGGCCCCCCGCAGCGTCATGCACGTGTGCTCCGCGTCGAGGACGACGCCCACGCCCCGAGGTCGAAGACGGTGCTCGAGCTGCTCCGCGATCTCCTGGGTGAGCCGTTCCTGGGTCTGCGGCCGATGCGCCACGAACTCGACGAGCCGAGCGAACTTGGACAGGCCGAGAATCCGGTCGGCCGGCAGGTAGCCGACGTGGGCAACCCCCACGAACGGCAGCATGTGGTGCTCGCACAGGCAGCGGACCGGGATGTCCCCAACGACCACGAGCTCGTCGTAGCCCTTGCGGTTGGGGAAGGTCGTCAGCGCGAACGGCTCGGCGGTAACCATCTCTGCGTAGGCGTGGGCCATCCGCCGTGGCGTCTCGATCATCTCCTCGGCGTCGACCGGTAGCCCCAGCGCCCGGAGCAGGTCCGCGGCGGCCTGTTCGGCGGCATCCATGTCGACGGCTATCGCGTCGTCGGACACTCGATCCCGGAAGCGGGCGAGAGCGCTCACCGCGGGCATGTCCGGATCGGCAGAGTCATGGTCATGGGCGGTTCCGTCCCAGGCGTCGAGGAAGCTGCCCTTCGACGTTAGGCCGACTCACTTCTATCGTCAAGACCCATCTCCGTTAGAAAGCTCGCGATAACAGGTCGCGCAGAGCGACGGCCGGCATGGACGTGGACAGAGGGGGTACACCACTCAGGCCTCCACCTCGGCTCGCAGGTACCAGCGCAGCCGTCGGTACCCGGTCACGTTCCCCTCCGTGTCCACCGTCACCTCCGGATACGGCTCCCCTCCCGCGGGATCGGCGGTGCCCCCGTGACCGCCCTGGACTTGGTGAAGGTCGCGGTCGTCGTCCACGTGGGCGGCCATGTCGAGTGGGGGGTGAACATCTTCCTGACCGCGATTACCCGGCAGGTCCAGGAGGAACCACCCAGTAGTGGCCGGGAGTACCTGAGACGAAAGTCCGCCGCGGCAGAGGACCGAGAACGCCTGCGGCGACATCGCCAGGGAGTGGTGCGCGCGGCGTACGAGACACTCGCGAAGTCGGCCACGCGCAGTGTCTCCAACCCTCCGCAGGACGAAGCGTTGTCGGGCCGCAAGGACCCCATGCTCCTGAACAGCGCCCATCTCCTCGCGCATGCTGCCAAGGCGCCGTTCTTCGAGGTGGTCGAGCAGGTGAGTCGCCACGTGGCACCAGAAGGCATGACAGTCGAGATCAGCGGGCCGTGGCCCCCGCTCATCGACGGGGGCGTCGTCGTCACAGGGGACATCGTCCTCTCGCTGGCCGAGGTGGACCTGGTCCACCTCGGCCTGAGGCTTGTCCTCGCCCCGGCCCACAAGGTCTCGATCGCCGGTATCGGCGAGGAGCGCCAGTGATCGTCCTGTATGCGGTGTTCCCCCCACGATGCCGCGGACGTGAACGGGCTGGAGACCTTCGCGGGCGAGCACGTGAAAGTGCTGTACGAGATCCAGGACTGCACACCGGGGCGCAGCGTCGACGACGTCCTCGTCTTCGGGAGAAAACTTCAACGCGCCGCCGAAACCGGGCCAGTGCTGCCTGTGCGTTACGGCTCGGTGGTGGCTGACGTCGCCGAGCTCGCTGACCTGGTGCGGGCGCGCGAGGCCTCGTGGGCCGAGCAGCTCGACCGAGTGGCAGGCCAATGCGAGCTCATCGTCCACCTTCGTTTGCCTGAGGAGCCATCGGCTTCCCGGACGGACGAGGGCAACGAGAGCGGCACCGCGTATCTACGACGGCGAGCGGCCCACCTCCACGCCCGCGAGGCGGTTCTCACAGGCCTTCTCCAAACGGTGGGGCCCAGCCTGAGGGCGCATCGTTCCCTGACTGGCACCAGCGAGGAACGCGTGGCGTTGCTGGTGCCCCAGTCCGACGTGAACGGCGTACGCGCAGCCATCGAAGAATGGGGCGACTCAACTGATCTCGGCGTGAGGGTGTCCGGGCCCTGGC
>JASBSH010000294.1 GCA_030149025.1 Actinomycetales bacterium
GACCTCGAGCCACGCCTGGACGGTGCGCTCGCCGGCCTCGGCGCGGGCGACGACGAACGGGGTCATCTCCCACGACTTCTGCCGGATCTCGACGATGTCGTTCTCGGTCACCCGGTAGCTCGGGATGTCGACCTTGTGGCCGTTGACCAGGACGTGGCCGTGCCGGACCACCTGCCGCGCCATGTCCCGGGACTTGGCGAAACCGGCCCGGTAGATGACGTTGTCGAGGCGGGACTCCAGGATGCGCAGCAGGTTCTCGCCGGTCTTGCCGGGACGGCGGTGCGCCTCCTCGTAGTAGCCGCGGAACTGCTTCTCGAGGACGCCGTAGATGCGGGCGGCCTTCTGCTTCTCGCGCATCTGCAGGAGGTACTCGCTCTCCTTGGTGCGCGCGCGGCCGTGCTCACCGGGGGGGTAGGGCCGGATCTCGATCGGGCACTTCGGCGAGTCGCACTTCGCGCCCTTCAGGTACAGCTTCTGCTTCTCGCGCCGGCAGCGCTTGCAGTCAGCGCCGGTGTATCGCGCCATGTCTTGCCTCAGTCTCCTGTCGTGGTCTTCGGTCCGTCAGACGCGACGGCGCTTCGGCGGGCGGCAGCCGTTGTGCGGGCTCGGGGTGACGTCCTGGATGGAACCCACCTCCAGGCCGGTGGCCTGCAGCGAGCGGATCGCGGTCTCACGGCCGGAGCCGGGGCCCTTGACGAAGACGTCGACCTTGCGCATCCCGTGCTCCTGGGCGCGGCGGGCGGCGGCCTCGGCCGCCATCTGCGCGGCGAACGGGGTCGACTTGCGGGAGCCCTTGAAGCCGACCTGGCCGGCGGAGGCCCACGAGATCACCGCACCGGACGGGTCGGTGATGGAGACGATCGTGTTGTTGAACGTGCTCTTGATGTGCGCGTGGCCGTGGGAGACGTTCTTCTTCTCCTTGCGGCGCGGCCGGCGCGCAGCCGAGGCCTGACGGCTCTTCGGAGGCATTGGCTGGTTCTCTCCTGAACTTCGGGACGTCTACTTCAGTGCTGATCGAGTGCTGCGAGCAGGCTGCCTCATTGCGAGTTACTTGCGAGCGGCCTTCTTCTTGCCCGCCACCGTGCGCTTCGGGCCCTTGCGGGTCCGGGCGTTGGTCTTGGTGCGCTGACCGCGCACCGGCAGGCCACGGCGGTGGCGCAGGCCCTCGTACGAGCCGATCTCCACCTTGCGCCGGATGTCGGAGGCGATCTCCCGGCGGAGGTCACCCTCGACCTGGTAGTTCGCCTCGATGTAGTCGCGGATCGCGATCTGCTCGGTGTCGCCCATGTCGCGGACGCGAAGGTCGGGGCTGATGCCGGTGGCGACGAGGATCTCCTGGGCCCGGGTGCGACCGATCCCGAAGATGTAGGTGAGCGCCACCTCGACCCGCTTCTCACGGGGGAGGTCGACGCCGACGATGCGTGCCATCGTGGTGCTCCTAGTTGTCACCGGAGGTCTGGGGCAGCACCGTTCCCGACGCGCTCGGCTTCCTGAGCGTGACGGGTCCCCGGCCTCCGGACCGGGGGTGTCGTCCCGGTGCACCGTAACGGCGCTCCGGGGGTCGGGTGCTGCGGCTCATCATGTGATCGGTGCTACCTGTGGTGAGGTGCTCGGTCGGCTCCGCTCAGCCCTGGCGCTGCTTGTGGCGCAGGTTCTCGCAGATGACCATGACCCGACCGTGGCGGCGGATCACCTTGCACTTGTCGCAGATCTTCTTGACGCTCGGCTGAACCTTCATCGCTGTCCTCGCCCGCGCGGGACCCGGCACCGCGTGCGCGGGCCCGGACCGGTCGTGCGTTCGTGTCTCGTGTGGGTGGGGGTTATCCAGTGGGACCCAGTGGTCAGGCGGATCACTTGTAGCGGTAGACGATGCGACCACGGGTGAGGTCGTAGGGGCTCAGCTCCACCACCACCCGGTCCTCCGGGAGGATCCGGATGTAGTGCTGGCGCATCTTGCCCGAGATGTGAGCGAGGACCTTGTGCCCGTTGGTGAGCTCAACCCGGAACATGGCGTTCGGGAGAGCCTCGACCACACTGCCCTCGATCTCGATGACCCCGTCCTTCTTGGCCATGTCCTCCGCTATCTCTCGTCCCGCCTGGGGACCGTCTGGATATGAATCTGTTCTCGTTGCGATCACTGGGTGCAGCGATCACGGCGCACGTGTGACGGCGTCCCGGCAGTGCCGAACCAGCCGCGGGGCACAGCGGGACTTTGATGCTCGTGGGCCAACGAGAGAGTTTACGCCATCGGGCGCGCAGCACGAAATCGTCGCTCAGGCGAGCGGCGTCACCGTGGCGCCGAGTGCGGCGAGCGCCGCCTGGCCCCCGTCGCGGGCGGTCAGCACCCACACGCCGTCCTCGGTCACGGCGACGGTGTGCTCCCAGTGCGCCGCACGCTTGCCGTCGTTGGTCACCACGGTCCAGTCGTCGCCGAGGACCGTGGTCTCGATGGACCCGGCCACGAGCATCGGCTCCACCGCGACGCAGAGGCCGGCGCGCACCTTGGGACCCCGGTCGCGGGTCCGGTAGTTGAGCACCTCGGGCGCCATGTGCATCTCGGTGCCGATGCCGTGGCCCACGTAGTCCTCGAGGATCCCGAACCGGCCGCCGACCCGGTCCTCGATGGCCGCTCCGACATCGCCGAGCCGGCCGCCGACCTTGAGGGCGGCGATCCCGGACCACATCGCCGCCTCGGTGGTGTCGATCAGTGCCTGGTCCTCCACGGCGCGGACGGAGTCTCCACCGGGGACGACCATGCTGAACGCGGAATCCCCGTGCCAGCCGTCCAGGATCGCGCCGCAGTCGATGGAGACCAGGTCGCCCTCGCTGATCACAGCCTTCCCCGGGATCCCGTGCACCACCTCCGCGTTGACGGACACGCACAGGGACGCCGGGAACCCGTAATACCCCTTGAAGGAGGGGATGGCGCCGGCGGCGCGGATCGTACGGTCCGCGACCTCGTCCAGATCCGCTGTGGTCACCCCGGGTTTCACCGCTTCCCGGACGGCGTCAAGCGCGTTCGCGACGACCAGTCCGGCCCGGCGCATGGCCAGGATCTGCTCGTGGGTCTTGTACTGGATCCGGTCGCGGCCGAACACGGCGGTGGTCGCCTCGCTCACTTCGTCGCTGGTGCGGGCTGGACTGGTCGGCTGGGCTGGTCAGCCGGATTCGTCAGCCGTGGAGGGCGGCCAGCAGCCGCTTGGTCACGTCCGCGACGTCGCCCATTCCGTCCACCCGGCGGAGCAGACCGCGGGAGTCGTAGAGCTGGGTCAGCGGGGCCGTCTGCTCGAAGTACACCTCGAGACGGCGTCGGATAACCGGCTCGGTGTCGTCCGGCCGGCCCTCGATCTCGGCTCGCTTCAGCAGTCGCTTGACGACCTCGTCGGTGTCGACGGTGAGCTCGATGACGGCGTCCAGGCCCTGCCCGTGCTCGCCGAGCATGCTGTCGAGCTCCTCCACCTGGGCCACCGTGCGGGGGTAGCCGTCGAGCAGGAAGCCGTCCGCGGCGTCCGGGGCGGCCAGCCGGTCCCGGACCATGGCGTTGGTGACCTCGTCGGGCACGTACTCGCCGGCGTCCATGAACCGCTGCGCCATGCGCCCGAGCTGGGTGCCCTCGCTGACGTTCGCACGGAAGATGTCTCCGGTGGAGATCGCCGGGATGCCGAGGCTGCCGGCCAGCTCCTTCGCCTGGGTGCCCTTGCCGGCCCCGGGCGGACCGAGGAGGACCAGTCGGCTCATCGCAGGAACCCTTCGTAGTGCCGCTGCTGAAGCTGCGACTCGATCTGCTTGACGGTCTCCAGCCCGACGCCCACCACGATCAGGATCGACGTGCCGCCGAACGGGAAGTTCTGGTTCGCGTTGATCAGGATGAGGGCGATCAACGGGATCAGCGACACCATGCCGAGGTAGAGCGAACCAGGCAGGGTGATGCGCGTGAGGATGTAGTCGAGGTACTCGGCCGTGGGCCGGCCGGCGCGGATGCCGGGGATGAACCCGCCGACCCGCTTGATGTTGTCGGCCACCTCGTCCGGGTTGAACGTGATCGCCACGTAGAAGTACGTGAAGAACACGATCAGCAGGAAGTACGCGCTGATGTAGAGCGGGTGGTCACCACGCACGAACGTGTTCTGGATCCAGATGACCCAGCCCGCCTGCGGGTCGTTGAACTGCGCGAGGAGCGCCGGCAGATAGAGCAGCGAGGAGGCGAAGATGACCGGGATGACGCCGGCCATGTTCACCTTCAGCGGGATGTACGTGCTGGTCCCCCCGTACTGACGGCGGCCGACCATCCGCTTGGCGTACTGGACTGGGACCCGGCGCTGCGACTGCTCGACGAAGACGATCATCGCCATGATGACGAGGCCGATCGCGATGACGAGGGCCATCACGTCCCAGCCCTGCTCCTTGCCGATGGCCCACAACGAGCTGGGGAAGCCGGCGGCGATGGAGGTGAAGATCAGCAGGGACATGCCGTTGCCGACGCCACGCTCGGTGATCAGCTCGCCGAGCCACATCACCAGCCCCGTGCCGGCGGTCATGGTCATGACCATGAGCACGATCGTGATCAGCGAGTCGTTCGGGATGATCGGGACGGCGCAGTTCGGGAACAGGTTGCCCGAGCGTGCGACGGCGACGTAGGTGCTCGACTGCAGCACCGCCAGCCCGATGGTCAGGTACCGCGTGTACTGCGTGAGCTTCGCTGTGCCGGCCTGGCCCTCCTTGTGCAGCGCCTCGAACCGCGGGATCACCACGCGCAGCAGCTGGACGATGATGCTCGCGGTGATGTACGGCATGATCCCGAGCGCGAACACGGACAGCTGCAGGAGCGCGCCACCGCTGAAGAGATTGACCAGGCCGAGCAGGTCGTTGCCGGAGCCGGCGTTCGTCAGGCAGCTCTGGACGTTGGAGTAGTTGACGCCGGGCGTCGGGATGAACGACCCGAGCCGGAAAACGGCCATCACCGCCAGGGTGAACAGCAGCTTGCGCCGCAGGTCGGGCGTCTTGAATGCCCGCACGAATGCGCTGAGCACGGATCCTCCTGGTGGACTGCTGGCGCAGCTGTCGAGTCTGTGGCTGTCCCCTCGCCCTAGCGGGGGCGTCTGACGACGAGCCGACCTTACCTTGTGACAGCCACGATCCGGCCGCGTGCCGACGGCCGGGTTCTGGCGACGAACGCGCGGAACCCTCGCACACCGGGCGGCCTGCCGGCTGGCGGCGAGTGGCCCTACAGCTCGGTGGTCGAGCCGCCTGCGGCGGCGATCTTCTCCTTGGCGGAGGCGGAGAACGCGTGCGCGGTCACCTGGACCTTCACGCCGATGTCACCGCTGCCGAGCACCTTGACCTTGTGGCCCTTGCGCACGGCACCCTTCGCCACGAGTGCGTCCACGTCGACGTCGCCGCCGTCGGGGAACAGCTCGGTGATGCGGTCCAGGTTGACGACCTGGTACTCGGTGCGGAACGGGTTGGTGAACCCGCGCAGCTTGGGCAGGCGCATGTGCAGCGGCATCTGACCGCCCTCGAAGCGCGCGGACACCTGGCCGCGCGCCTTCGAGCCCTTGGTCCCCCGGCCGGCGGTCTTGCCGCCCTTGCCGCCCTCGCCGCGACCGACGCGGGTCCTGGCCGTGCGGGCGCCCGGTGCGGGCCGCAGGTGGTGCACCTTGAGGGTGTGCGAGGCAGCCGCTGCCGTACCCGTGTTCTCGGTGGTGGGCTCTTCGCTCATGTTCAGTCGACCTCCTCAACGGTGACGAGGTGGGCCACCGTGTTGACCATCCCGCGGATCTCGGGACGGTCCTCCTTGACGACGACGTCGCCGATGCGCTTGAGACCGAGGCTGCGCAGCGTGTTCCGCTGGCTGTCGCTGCCACCGATCTTTGACCGGGTCTGGGTGACCTTCAGGCGCGCCATCACGCACCAGCCCCGGCGGCCCGGGCCCGCAGCAGAGCCGCGGGGGCGACGTCCTCGAGGGGCAGACCGCGACGGGCGGCGACCGCCTCCGGACGCTCCAGGTCCCGAAGGGCCGCCACCGTCGCGTGCACGATGTTGATCGCGTTGTCCGACCCGAGGGACTTGCTCAGCACGTCGTGGATGCCGGCGCACTCCAGCACGGCGCGCACCGGGCCACCGGCGATGACGCCGGTACCGGGGGACGCCGGGCGCAGCATGACCACGCCGGCGGCCTTCTCGCCCTGGACCGGGTGCGGGATGGTGCCCTGGATGCGGGGGACGCGGAAGAAGTTCTTCTTCGCCTCCTCGACGCCCTTGGCGATCGCGGCCGGCACCTCCTTGGCCTTGCCGTAGCCGACGCCGACCGTGCCGTCGCCGTCACCCACGACCACGAGGGCCGTGAAGCTGAACCTGCGGCCGCCCTTGACGACCTTGGCGACGCGGTTGATGGCAACCACGCGCTCGACGTACTGGCTCTTGTCTCCGTCCCCGCGACGGTTGTCGCGGTCGCGACGGTCACGGCGCTCCGAGCTGCCGCCGGCGCCGCTACCGGCACCGGTGCCCCGGCGCTGGGTTCCAGGCATGTGTCCTGTCCTTCTCTCTCGAAGTCTCGTGTGGGGGCGGCCCTTACAGGGCCAGCCCGCCCTCGCGTGCGCCGTCGGCCACGGCTGCCACGCGGCCGTGGTAGCGGTTACCGCCCCGGTCGAAGACGACGGTCTCGACGCCGGCGGCCTTCGCGCGCTCGGCGACGAGCTCACCGACGCGCTTCGCCTTGGCGGTCTTGTCGCCGTCACCGGAGCGGACGTCGGCCTCCATCGTGGAGGCCGACACCAGCGTCCGGCCGACCGTGTCGTCGACCACCTGGGCGACGAGGTGACGGTTTCCGCGGGTCACGACCAGGCGCGGCCGGGCCGGCGTCCCCGCAACCTTCTTGCGCACCCGAAGGTGGCGACGGGCACGGGCCTTCACCGAGCCGGAGCCCTTCACCCGGGTCACAGACTGAGCCATCGGTTACTTACCAGCCTTTCCGACCTTGCGCCGGACCTGCTCCCCGGCGTACCGGATGCCCTTGCCCTTGTACGGCTCGGGCTTGCGCAGCTTGCGGATGTTCGCGGCGACCTCGCCGACCAGCTGCTTGTCGATGCCACTCACCGACAGCTTGGTCGGGCTCTCCACCGCGAAGCTGATGCCCTGCGGGGGGCTGATCACGACGGGGTGGCTGAAGCCGAGGGCGAACTCGAGGTCCGAGCCCTTCGCGGTCACGCGGTAACCGGTGCCGACGATCTCCAGCTTCTTCTCGTAGCCCTGGGTCACCCCGGTCACCATGTTGGCGATGAGCGTGCGGGTCAGGCCGTGCAGCGCACGGGACCCCCGCTCGTCATCGGGCCGGCTCACGGTCACCGAGCCGTCCTCGTTCGCGACGGTGATCGGTGCCGCGACCTGGTGGCTGAGAGTGCCCTTGGGCCCCTTCACCGTGACGACGGGGCCGTCGATGCTGACCTCGACTCCGGCCGGGACCGGGACGGGCTGCTTGCCGATTCGGGACATGCTTCGCTCCTCTCCCGATCACCAGACGTAGGCGAGGACTTCCCCGCCCACGCCCTGCTTCTGTGCCTGCCGGTCAGTCAGCAGGCCGGACGACGTGGAGATGATCGCCACGCCCAGCCCGCCGAGCACGCGCGGCAGGTTCGTGGACTTGGCGTACACCCGCAGGCCCGGCTTGGAGACGCGTCGCACGCCGGCGATCGAGCGCTCACGATTCGGGCCGAACTTCAGGTCGATGGTCAGCGTCTTGCCCACCTCGGCGTCCTCGACGCGCCAGGCGGCGATGTAGCCCTCGGCCTGGAGGATCTCGGCGATCCTCGACTTCAGCTTGCTGTACGGCATGGACACCTGCTCGTGGTACGCCGAGTTGGCGTTCCGCAAGCGGGTCAGCATGTCCGCGATCGGGTCGGTCATCGTCATCGGGCTCTCCGCCCTTCCTCGCCGTGGTTTCCCCGTCCCGCTTGGGTAGGGCACGAGACCTGCGGCGTAGTCGTTACCAAGAACTCTTCGTCACACCGGGCAGCTCGCCGCGGTGCGCCATCTCCCGAAGGCACACGCGGCACAGCCCGAACTTGCGGTACACCGAGTGGGGCCGGCCGCACCGCTGGCAGCGGGTGTAGGCACGCACCGTGAACTTCGGCTTGCGCGCGGCCTTGTTGATCAGCGCAGTCTTCGCCATGTCAGCTCTCCTTGAAGGGGAAGCCGAGGCGGCGCAGCAGGGCGCGCCCCTCGTCGTCGTTCCTCGCCGAGGTGACGACGGTGATGTCCATCCCCCGCACTCGGTCGATCTTGTCCTGGTCGATCTCGTGGAACATCGACTGCTCGTTGAGACCGAAGGTGTAGTTGCCGTTGCCGTCGAACTGCTTCGGCGACAGGCCACGGAAGTCGCGGATGCGCGGCAGGGCGAGCGACAGCAGCCGGTCCAGGAACTCCCACATCCGGTCGCCCCGAAGGGTGGAGTGCGCCCCGATCGGCATTCCCTCGCGGAGCTTGAACTGCGCGATGGACTTGCGGGCCTTCGTCACCTGCGGCTTCTGGCCGGTGATGGTGGCCAGGTCGCGGACGGCGCCGTCGATCAGCTTGGAGTCGCGGGCGGCGTCGCCCACGCCCATGTTCACGACGACCTTGACCAGGCCGGGCACCTGCATGACGTTCTGGTACCCGAACTCCTCCCGCAGCGCGGGCAGGACCTCCTCGTGGTACCGCTGCTTCAGCCTCGGACGGGCGGTGGTGGTAGTGGTCTCAGTCATCTCAGATGTCCTTACCGGAGTCCTTCGACACGCGGATCCGAACGGTCCGCTCGCGGCCGTCCTTCACGACTGTCTCCGTGCGGTAGCCGACCCGGGTCGGCTTCTTGGTCTCCGGGTCCACCAGCATCACGTTGCTGATGTGCAACGGCGCCTCGTGCGTCTCGATGCCCCCGGTGCGCGCGCCGCGCCCGGTCGTGCCGGCCTTGCGGTGCTTCTTGACCCGGTTGACGCCCTCGACGAGCACCCGGTTCTGCTCGGGGTAGACGGCGATGACACGTCCGGTCTTGCCCCGGTCGCCGCCCCGCTCCGGCCCGGCCCCGGTGATCACCTGGACGGTGTCGCCCTTCTTGATCTTCCTCTTCGCCATGGCCTACAGCACCTCCGGCGCCAGCGAGATGATCTTCATGAACTTCTTGTCGCGCAGCTCGCGGCCGACCGGGCCGAAGATGCGGGTGCCGCGCGGGTCGCCGTCGTTCCTGAGGATGACCGCGGCGTTCTCGTCGAACCGGATGTACGAGCCGTCCGCCCGCCTGCGCTCCTTGCGGGTGCGCACGACGACCGCCTTGACGACGTCACCCTTCTTGACGTTGCCGCCCGGGATCGCGTCCTTGACGGTCGCGACGATGACGTCCCCGATACCGGCGTAGCGGCGGCCGGAGCCGCCGAGTACGCGGATGCACAGGATCTCCTTGGCACCCGTGTTGTCGGCGACCTTGAGCCGCGACTCCTGCTGGATCACTGTCTCACTCCTGTTGTCGCGCCGGTTCTCTGCACAAGAGCCTGGCGGAACTGATGGGGCTGTTTGCTGGCCTGCCGGCCGGGCTTACTTCGCCTTCTCGACGATCTCGATCACGCGCCAGCGCTTCGTCGCCGACAGCGGCCGGGTCTCCATGATCAGGACGCTGTCGCCCACGCCGCAGGCGTTGGCCTCGTCGTGGGCGTTGACCCGCTGGCTGCGCCGCATGACCTTGCCGTAGAGCGGGTGCTTGACCCGGTCCTCGACCTCGACCACGACGGTCTTGTCCATCTTGTCGCTGACCACATAGCCGCGACGCGTCTTGCGGTAGGCCCGACCCTTGGCGGCCTCCGCCGCGGCAGTGGTCGTCTCCTGCTCGCTCACTGGTCACTCCCCTCGGAGCCGGGCGTGCCGATACCGAGCTCGTTCTCGCGCATGATCGTGTAGATGCGGGCGATGTCGCGGCGCACCGCGCGCAGCCGCCCGTGGTTCTCCAGCTGGCCGGTGGCCGACTGGAACCTGAGGTTGAACAGCTCCTCCTTGGCCTTGCGCAGCTCCTCGAGGAGACGCTCCTCGTCGAAGGTGCGCAGGTTGTCCGGCTTCAGGTCCTTCGAGCCGACGGCCATCAGACGTCACCACCCTCGCGCTGCACGAACCGGCACTTCATCGGGAGCTTGTGCATCGCCAGCCGCATCGCCTCGCGAGCGACCTCCTCCGACACACCGGAGAGCTCGAACATCACGCGGCCCGGCTTGACGTTCGCGACCCACCACTCCGGGGAGCCCTTACCCGACCCCATCCGGGTCTCGGCCGGCTTCTTGGTCAGCGGGCGGTCCGGGTAGATGTTGATCCAGACCTTCCCGCCACGCTTGATGTAACGGGTCATCGCGATACTGGCGGACTCGATCTGCCGGTTCGTGACGTACGCCGGCTCCAGCGCCTGGATGCCGAAGTCGCCGAACGCGATCGTGGTCCCGCCCTTGGCAGCACCGGACCGCTTCGGGTGATGCTGCTTGCGGTACTTCAGTCGACGGGGAACCAGCACGGCTCAGCCCTCCGTTCCGGACGTCGCCTCGGGAGCCTGCGCCTGCTCGGCCGGGCCGCCGGTCTGGCGCTCACGGCGCTCCGGGCCGCCACGACGGCCGCGAGGGCGCTCCGCGCGCGGACCGCGAGGCCCACGCGGCGCGGCGGCCTGCTGAGCCGCCAGCTCCTTGTTGGTGACGTCACCCTTGTAGATCCAGACCTTCACGCCGATCCGGCCGAAGGTGGTACGGGCCTCGTAGAAGCCGTAGTCGATGTTCGCCCGGAGCGTGTGCAGCGGCACACGACCCTCGCGGTAGAACTCCGAGCGGCTCATCTCGGCGCCACCCAGACGACCCGAGCACTGCACGCGGATGCCCTTGGCGCCGGCGCGCTGCGCGCTCTGCATCCCCTTGCGCATGGCGCGGCGGAAGGAGACGCGGCTGGACAGCTGCTCGGCGATGCCCTGGGCGACGAGCTGGGCGTCGGTCTCCGGGTTCTTCACCTCGAGGATGTTCAGCTGCACCTGCTTGCCGGTGAGCTTCTCGAGCTCGCCCCGCAGCCGGTCCGCCTCCGCGCCGCGACTGCCGATGACGATGCCCGGCCGGGCGGTGTGGATGTCCACGCGAACACGGTCACGGGTGCGCTCGATCTCGACGCTGGAGATCCCCGCGCGCTCCATCCCGGTGGACATCAGGCGACGGATCGCCACGTCCTCCTTGACGTAGTCGCGGTAGCGCTGCCCGTCCTTGGTGCTGTCGGCGAACCACCGCGACTTGTGGTCGGTGGTGATGCCCAGGCGGAACCCGTGCGGGTTGACCTTCTGTCCCACTAGGAGTTCCTCTCCTTCTTGGCGGTGGTGGTCTTCGCTGCCGTCTTGCCGGACGCCCGACGCGAGGTGCCCTTGCGTGCCGGCCTCGCGCCGTCCTCGGGTGCCCCGACGACCACGGTGATGTGGCTGGTCCGCTTGTTGATGCGGAACGCGCGGCCCTGCGCCCGTGGCTGGAACCGCTTCATCGTCGGGCCCTCGTCCACGTACGCGGCCTGTACGACGAGGTTGCGCTCGTCGAACGCCTCGTTCGCCTGCTCCGCCTTCACCCGTGCGTTGGCGACCGCGCTGGCGATCACCTTGAACACCGGCTCACTGGCTGCCTGCGGCGCGAACTGCAGCACCGCGAGGGCATCGCCCGCCTGGCGACCACGGATGAGGTCTACGACGCGCCGGGCCTTCTGGGGCGTGACGCGGACGTACCGCGCCTGCGCCTTGGCTTCCATCGCTGTCCTACCTTCTCGTCTCTATCCCGTTCGGATGTCGCTGCTGACACGGGGTCAGCGGCGACGACCCTTCCGGTCGTCCTTCTCGTGGCCGCGGAAGGTCCGCGTGGGTGCGAACTCACCGAGCTTGTGACCGACCATTGCCTCGGTGACGAACACCGGGACGTGCTTGCGACCGTCGTGCACGGCAAGGGTGTGGCCCAGCATCTCCGGCACGATCATCGAGCGCCTGGACCAGGTCTTGATGACGTTCTTGGTCCCCTTCTCGTTCTGCTGCTCCACCTTCTTGATGAGGTGGTCATCGACGAAGGGGCCCTTCTTCAGGCTGCGCGGCATGTCTTCGGGCTCCTATCAGCGCTTCTTGCCGGTACGGCGGCGGCGCACGATCATCGCGTCGCTCGGCTTGTTGGCACGGCGGGTGCGGCCTTCCTTCTGGCCCCACGGGCTCACCGGGTGGCGACCACCGGAAGTCTTGCCCTCACCACCGCCGTGCGGGTGGTCCACGGGGTTCATCACGACGCCGCGGACGGTCGGGCGCTTGCCCTTCCACCGCATGCGACCGGCCTTGCCCCAGTTGATGTTCGACTGCTCGGAGTTGCCGACCTCACCCACGGTCGCCCGGCAGCGCACGTCGACGTTGCGGATCTCCCCCGAGGGCATACGCAGCTGCGCCTTCATGCCCTCCTTCGCGACCAGCTGGACCGACGAGCCGGCCGAGCGGGCGATCTTGGCGCCGCCACCGGGGCGCAGCTCGATGGCGTGCACCACGGTGCCGACCGGGATGTTGCGCAGCGGCAGGTTGTTACCCGGCTTGATGTCGGCGCCCGGGCCGTTCTCGACCTGGTCGCCCTGCTTCAGCCGCTCCGGGGCGAGGATGTAGCGCTTCGTGCCGTCCACGTAGTGCAGCAGCGCGATGCGGGCCGTGCGGTTCGGGTCGTACTCGATGTGAGCGACCTTCGCCGGCACGCCGTCCTTGTCGTCGCGGCGGAAGTCGATCACGCGGTAGGCGCGCTTGTGGCCGCCCCCCTGGTGCCGGGTCGTGATCCGCCCGCTGTTGTTGCGCCCGCCCTTCTTGGACAGGGGACGCACCAGCGCCTTCTCCGGCTCCGACCGCGTGACCTCGACGAAGTCAGCGACGCTGGCGCCGCGGCGACCTGCCGTCGTCGGCTTGTACTTGCGGATTCCCATGCTGAGTCAGTCCTTGAGCTCGTCCTGCCGGTCAGGCGACCGGGCCGCCGAAGATGTCGATCGTGCCTTCGCGGAGCGTCACGATGGCGCGCTTGGTGTCCTTGCGCTTGCCCGGCCCGAACCGGGTCCGGCGGGTCTTGCCGCTGCGGTTCAGCGTGTTCACCGAAGCGACCTTGACGTTGAAGACCTGCTCCACGGCGATCCGGATCTCGGTCTTGTTCGCGCGGGGGTCGACGACGAACGTGTACTTGCCCTCGTCGAGCAGCCCGTAGCTCTTCTCGGAGACCACCGGTGCGATCAGGATGTCGCGGGGGTCCTTGCCGATCGCGCTCACTGGTCGGCCTCCTCGGTGTTGCTGGCGGCAGCGTCGCTGTCTGCCTCGATGTCCCTGGCGGTGTCTGTCTCGACGCCCGTCTCGATGTCCGCCTCGACGTCGGTGGCGACGGCCTTCGCGCCCTTGCCGCGGGCGGGGCCGGCGAGGAACTCATCGAGGGCACCGCGGGTGAAGATCACGTCGTCGGCGCACAGCACGTCGTAGGTGTTGAGCTGGTCGGCGACCAGGACGTGCAGGTCCTCGATGTTCCGCAGGCTCTTCCAGGCGACCTCGTCGCTGCGCTGCAGCACCACGAGCAGGTTCTTGCGATCGCTCACCGCGGCGAGGGCCGCGGCGGCCGCCTTCGTGGACGGCTGCTCCCCCTCGACGAGGCTGCTCAGCACGTGCACGCGGCCGTGGCGCGCCCGGTCCGACAGGGCGCCGCGGAGCGCGGCGGCCTTCATCTTCTTCGGCGTGCGCTGGGAGTAGTCGCGCGGCGTCGGGCCGTGGACGACGCCACCGCCGGTGAACTGCGGCGCGCGCAGCGATCCCTGCCGGGCACGCCCTGTGCCCTTCTGCCGGTACGGCTTCTTGCCACCACCGCGGACGTCGCCACGCGTCTTGGTCGCGTGCGTCCCTTGCCGGGCGGCGGCGAGCTGCGCCACCACGACCTGATGGATCAGCGGAACGTTGGTCTGGACGTCGAACACCTCGGCCGGCAGCTCGGCCGTTCCGGCCTTGTTGCCCGAGGGGTCGAGGACGTCGACGCTCAGCGCCTGCTGCTCTGTCTGCGTGGCCATCGGCTCAGGCTCCCTTCGTGGCCGGGCTCTTGGCGGCCGTGCGCACGAGCACGACACCACCGCGCGGACCGGGGACGGCGCCCTTGATGAGCAGCAGCCCCTTGTCGGCGTCCACGGCGTGCACTGTCAGGTTCTGGGTGGTCTGGCGGACGTTGCCCATCCGGCCGGCCATCCGCATGCCCTTGAAGACCCGACCGGGGGTGGCGCACCCACCGATGGAGCCGGGCTTGCGGTGGTTGCGGTGGGCCCCGTGGCTGGCGCTCACACCCGCGAAGCCGTGCCGCTTCATGACGCCGGCGGTCCCCTTGCCCTTGGTCGTGCCGATCACGTCGACCTCCTGGCCGTCGCTGAACAGGTCAGCGGTCAGCTCCTGCCCGAGGCTGTACTGGTCGGCATCGGCCGTGCGCAGCTCCACCAGGTGGCGGCGCGGCGTGACACCGGCCTTGGCGAAGTGCCCGGCGAGCGGCTTCGTCACCTTGCGGGGATCGATCGCCCCGTAGGCGATCTGGACGCCCCCGTACCCGTCGGCCTCGGCCGTGCGCACCTGCGTCACGACACAGGGCCCGGCCTGGATGACGGTGACCGGCACGAGCCGGCCCTCGCCGTCCCAGACCTGCGTCATGCCGAGCTTGGTCCCCAGGATCCCCGCGACGTTGCCCGACGTGCGGGCCTGCGTTGCTGTAGTCATCTCGGATCCCTCAGAGCTTGATCTCGATGTTGACGTCAGCAGGCAGGTCGAGGCGCATGAGCGAGTCGACCGCCTTCGGCGTCGGGTCGATGATGTCGATCAGCCGCTTGTGCGTGCGCATCTCGAAGTGCTCGCGGCTGTCCTTGTACTTGTGGGGTGAGCGGATGACGCAGAAGACGTTCTTCTCCGTCGGCAGCGGCACCGGCCCTACCACCGTCGCACCCGCACGCGTCACCGTGTCCACGATCTTCCGCGCCGAGCTGTCGATGACCTCGTGGTCGTAGGACTTGAGCCGGATGCGGATCTTCTGTCCCGCCATGGCGTCGTCTGACTCTCTCTCGTCGTACCGCTGCTGTCGGCAGTCCGTCCGGGTCCGACCCCCGCGCCCGGGCGTGTCGTCGTCCCGGGCGCACATCGCGCCCGGCACTCAAGGTGCCCTGCTCGTCGGAAAACTGTCGGAGGCCCGTGGACTGGGCGCCGGCGCGTGAGGCGTGAGCTCCTCGATCCCGCCTAGGGCATGGACCTGCGCCGAACAACCTGTCTAGTGTGCCAGAGCCATGGACACGCAGTCCAATCCGGGCTCCCGCCCCGGTCAGACCTCTGCGCGTGCGGCTGTGCTGGCCAGTTGGTTCTTGCTGGTGGTTGCTGGTGGTTGCTGGTGCTGCTGGTTCGTGCTTGGTCTTGCTGTTCGCGCTGGTCTTGCTGTGGACGCGCCGCCGGACACGAGCAGGCCCGGGCCTTCGGGCCCGGGCCTGCCTCCTTGCCGTGCGAGGGCCGCCTAGGTGGCGTGCCTCACTTGACGATCTTCGTGACCCGGCCGGCGCCGACGGTGCGGCCACCCTCGCGGATCGCGAAGTTGAGGCCCTCCTCCATGGCGATCGGCTGGATGAGGTTGACCGTCATCTCGGTGTTGTCGCCGGGCATCACCATCTCGGTGCCCTCGGGCAGCTGGATGACACCGGTGACGTCCGTGGTGCGGAAGTAGAACTGCGGCCGGTAGTTCGAGTAGAACGGGTTGTGCCGGCCACCCTCGTCCTTGGACAGGATGTAGACCTGTGCCTCGAACTCGGTGTGCGGGGTGATGGAGCCCGGCTTGCAGACGACCTGGCCGCGCTCGACCTCCTCGCGCTTCGTGCCCCGGAGCAGCAGGCCGACGTTCTCACCCGCACGGGCCTGGTCGAGGAGCTTGCGGAACATCTCGACACCGGTGACAGTCGTCTTCTGCGACTTCTCCTTGATGCCGACGATCTCGACCTCTTCGTTCACGTTGAGCACACCGCGCTCGACGCGACCGGTCACCACGGTGCCGCGGCCGGTGATGGTGAAGACGTCCTCGACGGGCATCAGGAACGGCTTGTCGACGTCACGCTCCGGCTCGGGGATGGCGGTGTCGACCGCGTCCATGAGCTCCATCAGCTTGGCGCCCCACTCGGCGTCGCCCTCGAGCGCCTTGAGCGCGGACACGCGCACGACAGGGACGTCGTCACCCGGGAACTCGTACGCGGACAGCAGCTCGCGCACCTCCATCTCGACGAGCTCGAGGATCTCCTCGTCGTCGACCATGTCGGCCTTGTTCAGCGCGACCACGATGTACGGCACGCCGACCTGGCGGGCCAGGAGGACGTGCTCCTTGGTCTGCGGCATCGGGCCGTCGGTAGCGGCGACCACCAGGATCGCGCCGTCCATCTGCGCGGCGCCGGTGATCATGTTCTTGATGTAGTCGGCGTGGCCCGGGCAGTCGACGTGGGCGTAGTGACGTGACTCGGTCTGGTACTCGATGTGCGAGATCGAGATGGTGATACCGCGCTGCTTCTCCTCCGGCGCCTTGTCGATCTTGTCGAAGGGCGTGAAGGGGTTCAGGTCCGGGTACTTGTCGTGCAGCACCTTGCTGATCGCCGCGGTCAGCGTCGTCTTCCCGTGGTCGATGTGACCGATGGTGCCGATGTTGACGTGCGGCTTAGTCCGCTCGAACTTCGCCTTACCCACTGGGGGTCCTCCTCGAGAACTGGTTGTGTGAGACGCCGACTGCCCACTGGGTGACAGATCAACGCGTGAGTCTAGCGCCCGGTCTGGTGACCGGTGTGGGGCGGGCGCCCCGGCTCTTCTCCTCGAACTGGAGCCGGATCACTCGCCCCGTGTCTTCTTGATGATCTCCTCGGCCACCGCGCGCGGGACCTCGGCATAGCTGTCGAACTGCATCGTGTAGACCGCTCGGCCCTGCGTCTTCGACCGGAGGTCACCGACGTAGCCGAACATCTCCGACAGCGGCACGAGCGCGCGGACCACCTTCGCGCCGCTGACGTCCTCCATGGCCTGGATCTGCCCACGCCGGGAGTTGAGGTCACCGATCACGTCGCCCATGTACTCGTCGGGCGTCCGCACCTCGACGGCCATCATCGGCTCGAGCAGCACCGGATCGGCCCGGCGCACACCCTCCTTGAGGACCCTCGAACCGGCGATCTTGAAGGCCATCTCCGAGGAGTCGACGTCGTGGTAGGCGCCGTCGACCAGGGTGGCCTTGATACCGACCAGCGGGTAGCCGGCGAGCACACCGAGCTGCATGGCGTCCTGGATACCGGCGTCCACGCTCGGGATGTACTCCCGCGGCACCCGGCCACCGGTGATCTTGTTGTCGAACTCGTACAGCGTGCCCTCGGAGGTGTCGAGCGGCTCGAAGCTGACCTGTACCTTCGCGTACTGCCCGGAACCACCCGTCTGCTTCTTGTGGGTGTAGTCGACCTTGTCGACGGCCTTGCGGATGGTCTCCCGGTAGGCGACCTGCGGCTTGCCGACGTTGGCCTCGACCTTGTACTCGCGACGCATCCGGTCGACGAGCACGTCGAGGTGAAGCTCGCCCATCCCCTTGATGATGGTCTGGCCGGTCTCCTCGTCGAGCTGCACCTGGAAGGTCGGGTCCTCCTCGGCGAGCTTCTGGATCGCGGTCCCGAGCTTCTCCTGGTCACCCTTGGTCTTCGGCTCGATGGCGACCTCGATGACCGGCTCCGGGAACGTCATGGACTCCAGGACGACCTGGTCCTGCATGTCGCACAGCGTGTCGCCGGTGGTGGTCTCCTTCAGGCCGATCATCGCGTAGATGTGGCCGGCCTGCGCCTCGGCCACCGGGTTCTCCTTGTTGTAGTGCATCTGTAAGAGCTTTCCGATGCGCTCCTTGCGCCCCTTGGTGCTGTTCATCACCTGGGCGCCGGAGGCGACCTTTCCCGAGTAGACCCGCACGTAGGTCAGCTTCCCGAAGAACGGGTGCGCGGCGACCTTGAACGCCAGCGCGGAGAACGGCTCGGAAGCGTCGGGGTGGCGCTCGATGACGACGTCCTCGTCACCCACCTTGTGGCCCTTGATCGCCGGCACGTCCAGGGGCGAGGGCAGGTAGTCGAGCACCGCGTCGAGCATGGGCTGGATGCCCTTGTTCTTGAACGCCGAGCCGCACAGCACCGGGTAGACCTCGCTGGCGACGGTCAGCTTGCGGATGGCCGCCTTGATCTCCTCGGGGGTGATCTCCTCGCCACCGAGGTACTTCTCCAGCAGCTCCTCGTCGGTCTCGGCCACCGTCTCCAGCAGCTGCTGGCGGTACTCCTCGGCCTTGTCGGCGAGGTCGGCCGGGATCGCCTCGATCTCGTACGCCTCACCCTTGCCGGTGTCGCCGCGCCAGGTCAGCGCGCGCATGTACACGAGGTCGACAACGCCCTCGAAGCTGCTCTCGGCCCCGATCGGGATCTGGATGACCAGCGGCTTGGCGCCGAGGCGGTCGATGATCGTCTGCACGGTGAAGAAGAAGTCCGCGCCGAGCTTGTCCATCTTGTTGACGAAGCAGATGCGCGGGACGTTGTACTTGTCCGCCTGGCGCCACACGGTCTCGGACTGGGGCTCGACACCCTCCTTGCCGTCGAACACGGCGACGGCGCCATCGAGCACCCGCAGCGACCGCTCCACCTCGACGGTGAAGTCGACGTGCCCCGGTGTGTCGATGATGTTGATCTGGGTGCCCTCCCAGAAGCAGGTGGTCGCGGCGGAGGTGATGGTGATGCCCCGCTCCTGCTCCTGCTCCATCCAGTCCATCGTCGAGGCGCCGTCGTGCGTCTCGCCCATCTTGTAGTTGACCCCGGTGTAGTACAGGATCCGCTCGGTCGTCGTGGTCTTGCCGGCGTCGATGTGCGCCATGATGCCGATGTTGCGGACCTTCTTGAGGTCGGTCAGCACGTCCAGTGCCACGGGTTACTGCCTCTTCTCGTCGGACGTCTTGTCGTGGGGCGGGATCCAGTGCCCGTCCCGAAGAGGGGCAGGCGCCGGGTCGGTCACCAGCGGTAGTGCGCGAAGGCCTTGTTGGACTCGGCCATCTTGTGGGTGTCCTCGCGGCGCTTGACCGCAGCGCCGAGGCCGTTGCTCGCGTCGAGAATCTCGTTCATCAACCGCTCGGTCATCGTCTTCTCCCGCCGCGCCCGCGAGTAGCCGACGAGCCAGCGCAGCGCGAGCGTGGTGGCGCGACCGGCGCGCACCTCGACCGGGACCTGGTAGGTGGCGCCACCGACACGGCGGGACTTGACCTCCAGCGTCGGCTTGACGTTGTCCAGCGCCCGCTTCAGCGCGATGACCGGGTCCTGACCGGTCTTCTCACGCGCGCCCTCGAGCGCGCCGTAGACGATGCGCTCGGCGGTGGACTTCTTGCCGTCGACCAGAACCTTGTTCACCAGCTGGGTGACCAGAGGGGAGCCGTAGACCGGGTCGACTACCAGCGGCCGCTTCGGGGCGGGGCCCTTGCGAGGCATCAGCTCTTCTCCTTCTTGGCGCCGTAGCGGCTGCGAGCCTGCTTGCGGTTCTTCACACCCTGGGTGTCGAGCGAACCGCGGATGATCTTGTAGCGGACGCCGGGGAGGTCCTTCACACGGCCGCCGCGAACGAGCACGATCGAGTGCTCCTGAAGGTTGTGGCCCACGCCGGGGATGTACGCGGTGACCTCGATCCCGCTGCTCAGCTTCACGCGGGCCACCTTGCGCAGCGCCGAGTTCGGCTTCTTCGGCGTGGTGGTGTAGACACGGGTGCAGACCCCGCGACGCTGCGGGCTCCCCTTCAGCGCCGGGGCCTTCTGCTTCCCGGGCTTGTCCTGCCGGCCCTTGCGCACCAGCTGCTGGATCGTGGGCACTACGTCTCCGTCTGTCGTCCGACTGCTCTGGGTTGTTTGCTACTTGCTCTTATGTTGCTGCTCTGCTTGCGCTCCGGCATTCGACCCGGCCTGGCCCACGCGGTCGGGCGTGTCGAGCCATCCTGGGCGGCACAGGGCCGAGGCCCTAGTGTCATCTCGGAATACTCGCCGCAACCACCCGGCCGACGTTCCTATCGGCCGCAGCAGGCGCCACGCACACGCGAGAGCCCGGGGAACCCAGGCACGAACATCGAGGATACCGGCGGGTCGAGCCGAGCGTCAAAACGGCCCTGCTCGCTGCAGCGACGACTCCTTCTGGGTGGAGTTGCGCCAATCCCCCGCCGTCGCAGGGTGGCCCCGCACCAATAGGTCTGGCGCGGGGCCACCCTGCGCTGAACGGGGCGGGATCAGCGGTAGTCGCCGCCGAGGTCGAACTCCTCCAGCGGCACCGCCTGGCCGGACCCGATGCCGAAGTGGTCGTAGTCGACGTCCTCGTAGCCCGGCATGGCGTACATGGCTGCCTTCGCGTCCTCGGTGGGCTCGACCCGGATGTCGCGGTAGCGGGACAGGCCCGTACCGGCCGGGATGAGCTTTCCGAGGATGACGTTCTCCTTGAGGCCGAGCAGCGGGTCGCTCTTGCCGTGCAGGGCCGCCTCGGTGAGCACGCGGGTGGTCTCCTGGAAGGATGCCGCCGACAGCCATGACTCGGTAGCCAGCGACGCCTTGGTGATCCCCATCAGCTCGGGGCGACCGGACGCCGGCTGGCCGCCCTCGGCCACAACCCGCCGGTTCTCCTCCTCGAACCGGGCCCGCTCCTCCAGGTCGCCGGGCAGCAGGTCCGCATCGCCGGAGTCGAGGATCGTCACCCGGCGCAGCATCTGCCGGACGATGACCTCGATGTGCTTGTCGTGGATCAGCACGCCCTGGCTGCGGTAGACCTCCTGGACCTCGTCCACCAGGTGCTTCTGCACCGCGCGCGGCCCGAGGATCCGCAGCACCTGCTTCGGGTCGATCGCACCCTGGACCAGCTGCTGGCCGACCTCGACGTGGTCGCCGTCGCCGACCATCAGCCGGGCCCGCTTGGACAGCGGGTACGCCACCTCTTCCGAGCCGTCGTCCGGGGTGATGACGAGGCGCCGGGTCTTGTCCGACTCCTCGACCGTCACCCGGCCGGCGACCTCCGAGATCGGGGCGACACCCTTCGGGGTGCGCGCCTCGAACAGCTCGGTGACACGCGGCAGACCGTGGGTGATGTCGTCACCGGCGACACCCCCGGTGTGGCAGGTCCGCATCGTCAGCTGGGTCCCCGGCTCCCCGAGCGACTGCGCCGCGCTGATGCCGACGGCCTCCCCGATGTCGACCAGCTTGCCGGTCGCCAGGGAGCGGCCGTAGCACCGTGCGCACGTGCCGACCTTCGACTCGCACGTCAGGACGGACCGGACCTTGATCTCCGTCACGCCCTTGGCGACCAGCTCGTCGATCAGCACGTCCCCGACGTCGCTGCCCGCCGGGGCGACCACCTCGCCGTCGACCAGGACGTCGGCAGCCAGCGTCCGCGAGTACACGCTCGTCTCGACGTTCTCGCCACGGCGCAGCTTGCCGTCCACCGTCGCCTGGACGATGGGCAGGGTCAGACCCCGCTCGGTGCCGCAGTCGTCCTCGCGGACGATGACGTCCTGGGACACGTCCACCAGGCGACGGGTCAGGTAACCCGAGTCCGCCGTCCGCAGCGCCGTGTCCGCCAGACCCTTCCGGGCGCCGTGCGTGGCGATGAAGTACTCCAGGACGGTCAGACCCTCGCGGAAGTTGGACTTGATCGGCCGCGGGATGATCTCGCCCTTCGGGTTGGCGACCAGACCACGCATGCCGGCGATCTGCCGGACCTGCATCCAGTTACCACGGGCGCCGGAACGAACCATTCGGTTGATGGAGTTGTCGGCCGGGAGGTTGGCCTCCATCTCCTTCGCGACCTCATTGGTGGCCTGCGTCCAGATCTCGATCAGCTCCTGACGACGCTCGTCGTCGGTGATCAGACCGATCTCGTACTGCTCCTGGACCTTCGCCGCCTTGCCCTCGTAGTTCTCCAGGACCTGCTGCTTCTCCGGCGGGGTGACGACGTCCGAGATGGAGATGGTCAGCCCGGACCGGGTCGCCCAGTGGAAGCCGGCCTCCTTGAGCCGGTCCAGGGTCGCCGCGACCTGCACCTTCGGGTATCGCTCAGCCAGGTCGTTCACGATGGTGGACAGGCGCTTCTTGTCCACCTCTTCGTTCACGTACCGGTAGTCCGGCGGCAGGGTGTCGTTGAACAGCGCCAGTCCGAGCGTCGTCTCCATCACGATCGGTTCACCGGCCTGCCAGCCCTCCGGCACCTGCATACCGCGCGGCGGGACCACGCCGGTCATGCGGATCTTCACCTTGGCGTTGAGGTCGAGCTCCCCGGCGTCGAAGGCCATGATCGCCTCGGCGAGCGAGGAGAACAGGCGGCCCTCGCCCAGCGCACCGTCCTTCAGCGAGGTCAAGTGGAACAGGCCGATGATCATGTCCTGGGTCGGCATGGTCACCGGCCGGCCGTCCGCCGGCTTCAGGATGTTGTTGCTGGACAGCATGAGGATCCGCGCCTCGGCCTGGGCCTCGGCGGACAGCGGCAGGTGCACCGCCATCTGGTCACCGTCGAAGTCGGCGTTGAACGCCGAGCAGACGAGCGGGTGGATCTGGATCGCCTTGCCCTCGACGAGCTGCGGCTCGAAGGCCTGGATACCCAAGCGGTGCAGCGTGGGTGCACGGTTCAGCAACACCGGGTGCTCGGTGATGACCTCCTCGAGCACGTCCCAGACCACGGGACGCGAGCGCTCCACCATTCGCTTGGCGGACTTGATGTTCTGCGCGTGGTTGAGGTCCACCAGCCTCTTCATCACGAACGGCTTGAACAGCTCAAGCGCCATCTGCTTCGGCAGGCCGCACTGGTGCAGCTTGAGCTGCGGGCCGACCACGATGACCGAACGGCCGGAGTAGTCGACGCGCTTACCGAGCAGGTTCTGGCGGAACCGGCCCTGCTTGCCCTTCAGCATGTCCGACAGCGACTTCAGCGGCCGGTTGCCCGGGCCGGTGACCGGGCGGCCACGCCGGCCGTTGTCGAACAGGGCGTCGACGGCCTCCTGAAGCATGCGCTTTTCGTTGTTGACGATGATCTCGGGGGCACCGAGGTCCAGGAGCCGCTTGAGCCGGTTGTTCCGGTTGATGACCCGCCGGTACAGGTCGTTCAGGTCCGACGTGGCGAACCGGCCACCGTCGAGCTGCACCATCGGGCGCAGGTCCGGTGGGATCACCGGGATCGCGTCGAGCACCATCGCGTTCGGCGAGTTGGTCGTCGTCAGGAACGCCGAGACGACCTTGAGCCGCTTGAGCGCGCGGGTCTTCCGCTGGCCCTTGCCGGTGCGGATGATCTCGCGCAGCGCCTCGGCCTCGCCCTCGAGGTCGAACGACTCCAGCCGCTTCTGGATCGCGGCGGCGCCCATGTGACCCTCGAAGTACAGGCCGAACCGGTCCTTCAGCTCGCGGTAGAGCATCTCGTCGCCCTCGAGGTCGGCGACCTTGAGCTTGGTGAACCGGTCCCACACCTGGTCGATACGCTCGATCTCGGTGTCCGCGCGGCGACGGATCGAGTTCATCTCCCGCTCGGCGGACTCACGGACCTTGCGGCGGGCGTCGGCCTTGGCACCCTCGGCCTCCAGCTCCGCCAGGTCCGCCTCGAGCCGCTGGGCGCGGGCCTCGATGTCCGCGTCGCGGCGCTTGGCGATCTCCTGCTTCTCCACGTCGATGTTCGCCTGGAGGTTGGGCAGCTCGCGGTGCCGCGCCTCCTCGTCCACCCACGTGATCATGTACGCGGCGAAGTAGATGACCTTCTCCAGGTCCTTCGGCGCGAGGTCGAGCAGGTACCCCAGCCGGGACGGCACGCCCTTGAAGTACCAGATGTGCGTCACCGGCGCGGCCAGCTCGATGTGGCCCATCCGCTCACGACGCACCTTGGCGCGAGTGACCTCGACGCCGCAGCGCTCGCAGATGATGCCCTTGAACCGGACACGCTTGTACTTGCCGCAGTAGCACTCCCAGTCCCGGGTCGGACCGAAGATCTTCTCGCAGAAGAGCCCGTCCTTCTCGGGTTTGAGGGTGCGGTAGTTGATGGTCTCCGGCTTCTTGACCTCACCGTGCGACCACTGACGGATGTCGTCGACCGAGGCCAGGCCGATGCGCAGCTCGTCGAAGATGTTGACGTCGAGCACGTTTCCTTCTCTCAGTTCTCAGTAACGGGCAGGTCGGGACTGATGCGATCAGAGGTGGATGCTGCTGTGTTCCAGCGCTCGTCCAGCCCGATCACACCTCCTCGACACTGCTCGGCTCGCGGCGGCTGAGGTCGATCCCCAGCTCCTCGGCGGCGCGGAAGACGTCGTCGTCCGACTCGCGCATCTCGATCGACATGCCGTCCGACGAGAGCACCTCGACGTTGAGGCACAGGGACTGCATCTCCTTGATGAGCACCTTGAACGACTCCGGGATGCCCGGTTCCGGGATGTTCTCGCCCTTGACGATGGCCTCGTAGACCTTCACGCGGCCGGGGACGTCGTCGGACTTGATCGTGAGCAGCTCCTGGAGTGCATAGGCGGCGCCGTACGCCTCCAGCGCCCAGACCTCCATCTCGCCGAACCGCTGGCCACCGAACTGCGCCTTACCACCGAGCGGCTGCTGGGTGATCATCGAGTACGGGCCGGTCGAGCGAGCGTGGATCTTGTCGTCGACCAGGTGGTGCAGCTTCAGGATGTACATGTAGCCCACCGACACCGGCTCCGGGAACGGCTCGCCGCTGCGGCCGTCGAACAGCCGGGCCTTGCCGGTGCCGTCGACGAGGCGGTCACCGTCGGCGTCGGGCAGCGTCGAGGCGAGCAGACCGGTGATCTCCTCCTCCTCGGCGCCGTCGAACACCGGCGAGGCGACCGGGGTGCCCGGCTCCGCCTCCCACGCTGCCTCCGGCAGGCGGCGGGCCCACTCGGGCTTGCCGTCGACCTGCCAGCCGCGCGAGGCGACCCATCCGAGGTGCGTCTCCAGCACCTGCCCGACGTTCATGCGGCTGGGCACGCCCAGCGGGTTGAGCACGATGTCGACCGGGGTGCCGTCCTCGAGGAACGGCATGTCCTCCACGGGAAGGATCTTGGAGATGACGCCCTTGTTGCCGTGACGGCCGGCGAGCTTGTCACCGTCGGTGATCTTGCGCTTGGCCGCGACGTACACGCGGACCAGCTGGTTCACGCCCGGCGGCAGCTCGTCACCCTCGTCGCGGTCGAAGACCTTGACGCCGATGACCGTGCCGGACTCGCCGTGCGGGACCTTCAGCGACGTGTCGCGGACCTCGCGGGCCTTCTCGCCGAAGATCGCGCGCAGCAGCCGCTCCTCCGGGGTCAGCTCGGTCTCACCCTTCGGAGTGACCTTGCCGACCAGGATGTCGCCGGTCGTGACCTCGGCGCCGATGCGGATGATGCCCCGCTCGTCGAGGTCGGCCAGCACCTCCTCGGAGACGTTCGGGATGTCCCGCGTGATCTCCTCGGCACCCAGCTTGGTGTCACGGGCGTCGACCTCGTGCTCCTCGATGTGGATCGAGGACAGCACGTCGTCCTGCACCAGCCGCTGGGAAAGGATGATCGCGTCCTCGAAGTTGTGACCCTCCCAGGACATGAACGCGACCAGGAGGTTCTTGCCGAGCGCGAGCTCACCGGTGTCGGTGGACGGACCGTCGGCGATGACCTGCCCGACCTCGAGCCGGTCCCCCTCGTCGACGATGACCCGCTGGTTGTAGCTCGTGCCCTGGTTGGAGCGCTTGAACTTCGCCAGCCGGTAGGTCGTGGACGTGCCGTCGTCCGCTGCCACCGTCACCAGGTCCGCGGAGACCTCCGACACGACGCCGGCCTTCTCGGCGAGGACGACGTCACCGGCGTCCACGGCCGCGTGCCGCTCCATACCGGTGCCGACCAGCGGCGCCTCGGCACGGACCAGCGGCACGGCCTGGCGCTGCATGTTCGAGCCCATCAGGGCGCGGTTCGCGTCGTCGTGCTCCAGGAACGGGATCATCGCCGTGGCGACGGACACCATCTGGCGGGCCGAGACGTCCATGTAGTCCACCTCTGACGCCGGCGTCAGCTCGACCTCGCCGCCCCGCGACCGGACCGTGACGCGCTCCTCGGCGAAGCGACCGTCCTCGGTCAGCACGGCGTTGGCCTGCGCGATGACGAACTCGTCCTCCTCGTCCGCGGTCAGGTAGTGCACCTCGTCGGTGACCTGGCCGTCGACGACCTTGCGGTACGGCGTCTCCACGAAGCCGAACGCGTTGATCCGCCCGTAGCTGGACAGAGAGCCGATCAGGCCGATGTTCGGGCCTTCCGGCGTCTCGATCGGGCACATTCGGCCGTAGTGCGACGGGTGGACGTCACGGACCTCGAAGCCGGCGCGGTCACGGGACAGACCGCCCGGGCCGAGGGCCGACAGCCGCCGCTTGTGGGTCAGACCGGCGAGCGGGTTGGTCTGGTCCATGAACTGCGACAGCTGCGACGTGCCGAAGAACTCCTTGATCGACGCCACGACGGGGCGGATGTTGATCAGGGTCTGCGGCGTGATGGCCTCGACGTCCTGCGTGGTCATGCGCTCGCGCACGACGCGCTCCATCCGGGACAGGCCGGTGCGGACCTGGTTCTGGATGAGCTCGCCGACGCTGCGCAGACGGCGGTTGCCGAAGTGGTCGATGTCGTCGACCTCGACGCGCATGTCGACGTCCTGGCCGTCCCGCTTGCCCGGCATGGTCCGGCCGCCCGCGTGCAGGGTGACGACGAACCGGATCGTGGCCACGATGTCCTCGATGGTGAGGACGCCGGCGTTCAGCGGCTCCTCCAGCCCCAGCTTCTTGTTCAGCTTGTAGCGGCCGACCTTCGCGAGGTCGTAGCGCTTGGGGTTGAAGTAGAGGTTGTCGAGCAGGTTCTGTGCGGCCTCACGCGTGGGAGGCTCACCCGGGCGCAGCTTGCGGTAGATGTCGAGCAGCGCGTCGTCCACACCCGTGGTGTGGTCCTTCTCGAGCGTCGCCCGCATCGACTCGAAGTCGCCGAACTCCTCGAGGATCTGCGCCTCGGTCCAGCCGAGCGCCTTGAGGAGCACCGTGACGGACTGCTTGCGCTTGCGGTCGATCCGGACGCCGACCATGTCGCGCTTGTCGATCTCGAACTCGAGCCACGCACCGCGCGAGGGGATCACCTTCGCGGTGTAGACGTCCTTGTCAGAGGTCTTGTCGGGCGTGCGCTCGAAGTAGACACCCGGCGAGCGGACCAGCTGCGACACGACGACACGCTCGGTGCCGTTGATGATGAACGTGCCGCGGTCGGTCATCAGCGGGAAGTCGCCCATGAACACCGTCTGGCTCTTGATCTCGCCGGTGGTGGCGTTCATGAACTCGGCGGTGACGAACAGAGGGGCGGAGTAGGTCATGTCCCGCTCGCGGCACTCCTCGAGGGAGTACTTCGGAGGCTCGAAGCGGTGGTCGCGGAACGACAGGGACATGGAGCCGGAGAAGTCCTCGATCGGGGAGATCTCCTCGAAGATCTCCTCGAGTCCCGAGGTCTCCGGCACGTCGTGGCGGCCGGCTTCGAGCGCTTCGGCCACACGGGCCTGCCAGCGCTCGTTACCGAGGAGCCAGTCGAAGCTCTCCGTCTGCAGCCCGAGCAGGTCGGGGACGTCGAGCGGTTCGTGGATCTTTCCGAAGGAGATGCGGCGGGTGGCCGCACGGGAGGGAGAGTTGCTGTTCAGGTCAGACGCGGTGCGCGAGGCGGCCAAGAGGGGTCCTTCCACATGCCTGGCGGGGCGTAACGTGCGCATGCCGAGCCGCCCTTGTCCAATCCCCGGAGGGAGCAGATTCGGGACACACGACAGCGCAAAGCGACAGCATACCCATTTCGGGCCGCCGTGTAAAGCATGTGATGGCACGGCAAGCAGGCCCCCACCCGCTCCCCGTGGAGATGTCGCTCCCCCCGGCACCCAGCCCGCCCGTAGGGCCGCTCGGAGATCCGGCGGAACGGCAACGATGGTGGCCGTCGGTTCGCCCTACGTCAAGCCGCCGCGGGCAACTGTCCCGGCAGAACCAGGAAGAACCGGGAAGCAGCAGGCGGCACGCTTACAGCGCGTCCACCTTCTCCACCAGCCATTCCGCCGCTGCAGAACCGGCTCCAGAACCGGCTCCGGAACCGGCCTGCCCGCCGCCCCTGCCGGCCGCCTCGGACGCCCTGGCCATGGTCATCCGGACCCTGGTGAGGTCGGTCTTCGGCCCGTCCAGCCGGTTGGAGGTCGTGGTCTGGTTGACGAAGACCAGGACGACGACCCGGTCGGCCGACGCGCTCACCACGCCGGCGTCGACAACGCGGGCGACGACGGTCGCCTGCGTTGTGGAGGCCAGCGGCCGGACGACCTCTGCGCTGGTCCGCCGGTACTCCTCGGCGAACTCCCCCGTGCTCAGGGCCAGCGCGGAGCGGAAGTCGTCGTCCAGGGTCGCGTAGTCATAGCTGAGCACCGTCTCCGCAGACGTCCGTGCCTGGGCGAGTGCCGCCGTCCGGGCGTCGGAGACCGCCTCGCGCTGCCGGTCGGAGACGACGAGCCAGCCGGCGGCCGCACAGAGCAGCGCCGTGGCCGCAGCCACGACGGCCAGAACGAGACTGCGGGGACGGCGCGTGGCCGCCACCCCGGGCGCCGGCGCCTCGGGCTCGTGAACCGGGATTTCATGATCACCGGAGGAGGGGGTGGTCTGCTCGGTTTGCACGCTCATCTTCCTCACCCCACGAACTGCAGGTCGCCCGCCAGCCAGCGGTCACCCACGCGGCTCAGGTCCAGCCGCATCCGGTAGTTCCGCGCGGTCGGCTCCGGGTTGGCGGTGTTGGTCACCTCGGTGTCCACGACGAGCAGGACGACGGCGGAGTCCGCGTCGGAGCTCACCAGGGCGGCCTCGGTCACCTCGCCCTCGGACACCGACTTGTTGTCGGTCACCAGCTCGCGGGTCTGCTCCACCCCGGCGCGGAAGGCGTCCCGGAACTCGCCGGTCGCGCCGTCCAGCACCAGCTGCACGTCCTCGTTGAAGGTGCGGTAGTCCAGGGTGGTGAAGTTGACGCCGATCTGGCGGGCCTGCTGCAGCACCTCCGCCCTCCGCGCGTCCACCGAGCGCTGCTCGAGCCAGCGGGGACCGAGGACAGCGAGCACCGCGACGGCGGCGACGGCGAGGGCCCCCAGGACGGCGTACACCACCCGGGGCGACCGCAGCGCTGGGACGGAAAGCGTTGGGACGGAAACCGTTCGTCGGACCGGTCGGCTCATTCGTTGCACCTCTCAGTTGGGGGCGTTCTGGGCGCCGCGGACGTTGACACCCGAGCTGCTCGGTTCCGCGCAGCGCGCGTTCGTGTTGAGCGGCGGCAGCCCGGACGTGACGTTCGGGTCGGTCTGCTTCGTGCCCTCGTAGCCGCGCCGGCACGACGGCGGGTCGTCCGCGTTGAGGACGAGACCGAAGTGGGCGGTCCCGTCACCGGGGACGACGGTGTAGCCGCCGGTGACGACGTCGGGATAGGTGATGAGCATCTGCTCGACGCCATCCAGGCGGGTGACGGTGACCTGACCGACCGTGAGCAGGTTCGCCAGCAGCCCGGCGATCGCCGGCCGGTTGTCACGCAGCAGCGTCTCCACCTCGCGGGAGGCGAGCACCCCGCGATCGAGGACGGCGCGCAGGTCGCCGTCCGAGGTCACGAGCGTGTCGGACAGGTCGGCGAGGTCGGCGGCGAAGGAGGAGATGGCCGGGCCGGTGTCACGTTGCGTGTCCAGCACGATCCGGCCGTCCTCGATGAGCTTGATCGTCTCGGGCAGGGCGTCGGTGGCCGCGGTCGTCAGCGCGTCGCCGGCGTCCAGCAGCCGCTGCAGGTCCCCTCCCCCGTCGGCGAACCACTTGCCCAGCTCGTCGACCACGGTCACCAGGTCCTGGCGGTCGACGGACCGGACCAGCCGGTCGGCGTCCAGCAGCAGCTTCTCCGTCGCCACCGGGGTGCGTGTCCGCTCCCGGGGGATGGTCGCGCCGGCCTTGAGGTACGGGCCGGCGGACGACGCGGGCTGCAGGTCGAGGTACTGCTCCCCGACGGCGGACCGGTTCTCCACGACGACGCGCGTGTCCACGGGGACCTGCGTGTCGCCGTCCAGCCGGAGGTCGGCGAGCACACCGTCAGCCGACAGCCGCAGCGCCTGGACCCGCCCGACGGTGACGCCGCGGTAGGTGACCTCGGCGCCCTGGAAGATCCCGCCGGACTCGGCCAGGTCGACGGTGACGAGGTAGGAGGACCCGAAGAGCCGGTCCCCCAGCCCGACATAGCGAGCGCTGACGTACGAGACGCCGGCCATCGTGATCAGGACGAACACCAGCAGCTGCAGGTACGTGGCGCGGCGGATCATCGCAGGGCTCCCGGGAGCAGCAGGTCGACCAGGCCCCTGCCGTCGGAACCGCTGTCAGCACCGTCACCGGCCCTGCCGTCGGTGCCCTGACGCGGGGCGCACTCGACGGGGAGGTTCGCACCCGGCGCCAGCCGCGTCGGGCAGACGTCGGGCAGCGGTGGCAGCCCGGGCACCGGCGGCAGGTCCGGCACCGAAGGGAGCCTCGGCGGCACCGGGGTCGGCCGGCCGGGGCCGGTGGGCCGGGGTCCGGGCTCGGGCGGCAGGAGGGTGCGCAGCGCGCGAAGGTCGCCGTCGAGGGTGATGCGCAGGTTGGTGTAGTCGCCGCGGACGGCGTCGGCCGCGCCGTCGTGGAACGGGTAGGTGAACAGCAGCTCCAGCGACTTGGGCAATGCGTCGCCGGCCTCGTTCAGCCGCGTCAGAACCGGTTGCAGCGCCTCGAGGTTCGCGACCGTGTCCTGCTGCGACGCGTCGATGACACGGGTGGCGACGACGCCCAGGTCGGACAGGGCGGTCAGCATCGTCGTGAGCTGCTTGCGGCTGTCCTCGAGCGCCGCGAGACCGGCCGGCATCCCGTCGAGGACGGTCGCCACGTCCTTCTTCTGCGCGGCGAGCCTGGCGCTCAGCCGGTCCAGCCCGTCGAGGGCTCGCACGATCTGCGACCTCTGCTCGTCGAGGCCGCCGACGAACGTGTCCAGCTCGCGGAGCAGGCCCTTGACGTCCGACTCCCGGCCCTGCAGGGCATTGTTGAGCTCGCGGTTGATCACCTGCAGCTGCGCGACGCCGCCGCCGTTCAGCAGCA
>JASBSH010000311.1 GCA_030149025.1 Actinomycetales bacterium
GAACGTGAAACGCCCGTCTCACGGCACACCCTCACTCCCGGTGATCATGAATTCAGCGGTCCCACACCGGGCCGTCATAGCGGCCGGTCGCCAGGACGTTGGTTGTGGCGAGCACCTTGCCGTTGGCGTCGAGGTAGCGGACGGTTTGCGCCCCTTTCGCCTCGACTGCTCCTCCGCCGTCCGTGAGTGGGACCTCCTGCCGCACGGAACCGTTCGAGGACAGAACCTGCGCCTTGGTGGCAGCGGCCGGCCCGACGAGGCCGATCCAGTCACCGTCAATCGTCGCTCCGTCTCTGCGGGTGGTGGTCTGCCGCCACGCCAGCGAGACCTCGTCGAGGTCAGTCGCGGGGAGCACTGTCGTGGTGTCCGCTGCGGGCAGCACAGTCAGATCCGCCGGCACGCCAGATCCTCGCCTCTCGAAATGGAACATCTTCACGATCAACGCACCGCTGGGTGCCTTGACCGCCACCGCCATGGAGCCTCTCGCGCTTTCATCGCCGGCCCAGATCAACTGCCTCGTTGAGCCGTCCTGTGGCAGACCCGACGCGTCCTGGGCCACGTAGACGGCTTGCTCCAGAGCCTCTTTCGCCGGCGCAACGCCGCGACCTGGTGTCAGTTCCTGAACGGCGCGCTCCTGGTCCACGACCGTCGTGCCGAGATATTGCTGGCCTCCTCGACCCTTCACGACGAGGCTCAGGGAACCCACCTGGGACGCGGGTCGGGCGAAGACCATGGCACCGCCCTCGTCCTGCAGTGCCAGAGTGGATCGGGCGATGCTTCCGTCCGTCGCGTATTGCGGTGTGCCCTTGAGGGTGATCGGACGGGGTCCGTCCGACAGCACCACGACACCCACCGTGTCAACCTGATCACCGACCCCGTAGCCAGGCCCCCAGCTCGTGATTATCACGTCCGACGGTTCGCCGTTTCCGCCTCGCCACATCTCCTTCGGGGATGCGCCGGCGGGGCCGATGTACCAAGCCTGTTGGCGGGCTTCGATGAGCCCCCACCGGTAGGGAGCCTCGATCGCGACCAGCCGCACGTCGGCAACGTCCCCGGCGAACAGCACCTTGACGTCGTCGGGGTTCACGACCGACCAGGACTCGCCCCCCGACTCGTCCCAGCGCTCCGACGCCACAAAATCACGAAATGCCTTGAGCCACTTCGCGTCCCCAGCGAGGGAGCCCTTGGTCGGTTGCATCGCCAAGGCACTCGGTGCCGACGATGCCACCGTGACCGCGGGTGCCCAGGACGGGTACGGCAGCACCCCGAGCTGCAACGACCCGCCGAGGGCGACGACGGACGTCATCGCGCCGGCGACGATCGCCGCGCGCTTGAGGCGACGCCGACGCACCGAGCGCCGCAAACCGGCCCTGACGCCGTCCCAGTCCGGGAGACCGACCGGCCCCAGGCCGTCCGCGACGGCGTCCAGCCGCTCGGCCACGCGCCGTCCCACTGCCTGCTCGTCCAGTACCTGGTTCGGACCGCTCATCGCCGTGATCCCTCCTCGACCGTCACCTGTTCGCGAAGGCGCGCAAGGGCTCTCGACGACTGGCTCTTCACGCTACCGACCGAGCAGCCGAGCATCTGTGCCGTCTGCGCCTCCGACAGGTCCTCCACCCAGCGCAGCACCACGACCGCACGCATTCGCGGCGGAAGGCTCTGCAGCAGCTGCCACACCTCGTCGCGGACGGCGTGCCCGTCGGCCGGGCCGGTGTGCGAAGGGCCGTGGCCGGCGTCCTCGAGCGGCACCTCACGGTGCCGCTTACGGCGCCAGTGCGAAGCGGCGAGGTTCGCCATGGCGGCACGGATGTACCGCTCCGGCGAGTCGCTGCGGATCGAACGCCACTTCGGCCAGCACTTCTCGAGAGCTGCCTGGACGAGATCCTCGGCGTGGCCGCGGTCACCGGTCAGGAGGTAGCCGAACCGGACGAGAGCCGCCCAGCGGGCCTCGACGAGCACGCGCAGCTCGGCCTCGCGGTCGCTCCGGCTCATGACCCCCCCTGGGCGTGTCGGCTGGGTGAAGCCTGTCATGCCCTACGACGCCTGGAAGCGAACATAAGGTTGAGTCGCGACCCGGTGAGCCGGATTGCCCGATGAGCGCAAGTGCGGGCGGTCACCCCGCGGGCGCAGAGCGTGAACCGGGTTTTCATGATCACCGCGAGAGGGGGTGGTGAGGTTCTGTCAGCCGCCGGCGACGGACAGCAGCACCTGGACCACGTCGCCGTCCTCAACCGGCGCAGCCGCACCGCCGACTGCACGTCCGCGTCACCGACGAACACGTTCACGTGCCGGCGCAAAGCGTCAGGGACTTCGGGTCCGACAGCTGCCAGGTCGAGCCGTCCGGTGAGGTGGCGATCCACAGGCCCTTGCGCGTGCCGATGGCGACAAGCGTGCTCATGGCGTCATGCAACTCCCCGCCGGCGCGGCGCGCCACGGGCTTTGCGGTCGGGCTAGCGGATCACGTTGCGCAGCTCCGCGCCCTCGGCGAACCGCTGCAGCTGGTCGCGCAGCAGCGCCAGTGCTCGCGGCCGCATCGCCGTGGTGTTGCCGCCGAGGTGCGGGGTGAGCAGCAGCCCGGGTGCCTCCCACAGCGGGTGCCCGGCCGGCAGCGGCTCGGGGTCGACGACGTCCAGGGCGGCGCGCAGCCGGCCGGACTTCAGCTCGCCGAGCAGGTCGTCGGTGACCACGATCGGCCCGCGTCCGACGTTGACGAGCAGGGCGCCGTCTGCCATCGCCGCCAGGAAGCGTTCATCGACCAGCCCCTGAGTCGTGTCGTTCAGCGGGGTCGCGATGATGACCACGTCCTGAGCGGGGAGCAGGGCCGGCAGCTCGTCGACCGCGTGGACCGGCCCCGCGCCGTCCCTCCTCGCCCGACTCGCCACCCGGGTGATGCGCACCTCGAACGGCTCCAGCCGCCGGACGATCGCGCTGCCGACGCCGCCGACGCCGAGGACCAGCACGCGGCGATCGGCCAACGACGGACGACGCTCGTTGCGCCACCGCTGCTGCTCGGCGTCACGCACCGCATGGTCGATGCCGCGCAGGCTCGCGAGGACCAGGGCGACGGCCAGCTCGGCGGTGCTGGCGTCGTGGACGCCGGCCGCGTTGGCCAGCGTGACGCCCTGCGGCACATGGGGCAGCACGTCGTCGTATCCGGCACTCAGCGTCTGCACCAACCTCAGCCCGGGCAGGTCAGCCAAAGAACCGGGAGCCTTCGGGCGCCGGTTGTACGGCCAGACCACGACGCCGACACGGCGCGCGGCCTCCTCCCCCAGCACCTGCGCCGCGGGCGCGTCGACGCTCCACACGGCCGTCGTCAGTCCGGCGGGCAGGTCACCGAGATCCTCGGCCCACCCCTCGTCCGGCAGGGTCACCACCACGTCGTCCACACCCGCATCCTGGTACAACGGTCAAATGTTCGCCGCACTGACAGGGATCGGGCTGTCCGCCGCCGCGGGCCTCAATGCGTACATCCCCTTCCTCGTCGTGGCGCTCGTCGCGCGGTTCACCGACCTGATGGAGCTGCCGGCGTCCATGCAGTGGATCTCCAGCTCGTGGGCGATCGGCGCCGCCGCGGTACTGCTCCTGACCGAGCTGGTGCTGGACAAGATCGCTGTCGTCGACCACGTCAACGACCTCGTGGCGACGCTCATCAGACCCACGGTGGGCGGGCTCATCTTCGCGGCCTCGTCGGCGGCCGAGGACATCGACAAGTCCAGCTGGATGGCGGAGCACCCCTGGGTCGGTGTGGCGCTCGGTGTCGTGGTCGCCGGGCTCGTGCACGCCGGCAAGACCAGCCTCCGGCCGGCCGTGAACGTGACGACCGGCGGGCTCGGCACACCCGTCGTGTCCGCCGCCGAGGACACCACGTCCTTCGGGCTCAGCATGCTCGCGATCTTCCTTCCGGTACTGGTGATCGTGGCCCTCGTCGTGATGGCGGTCGCGGCCTTCTGGTTGTGGCGGCACGTCCGCAGGCTGCGACGAGGTCGAAGGCCGGCCACGGCATGACGGTGCCCGGACTGCGTGCGGTGGCACGCCGCACCGCAGCGGTCGCCGCCCTTGCACTGGTGACCGCCTGCGGTGTCTTCGGCTCCCAGCCGTCCGGTGAGCCGGTCACCCCGACCGGCACCGAAACGCCGGGAACGAGCAGCACCGGTGGGCCGGGAACGAGCAGCACCGGTGCGCCGGGTGCGACCGGCGGGTCGTCGTCCCCGTCATCCGCCACCCCGACCCCGCGCCCCACGGGGGTGCCGGGTCGGCCGACCGACGTCGTGACCGGCCTGAACGTGCCGTGGAGCGTCGCGGTGCTGCCCGGCGGCGAGGCCCTGATCTCCCTGCGCGACGAGGCGAAGATCATCAGAGTCGACCGGGACGGCGCCACCCGCGCCGTGCGCGCACCCGGACCCGGCGGGTCGGTCCCGGGCGTCCAGCCGGGCGGGGAGGGCGGTCTGCTCGGCTTGGCCGTTCTGCCGGACGACGCCACGCAGCTCTTCGTCTACGGCACGACCGCGACCGACAACAGAGTCACTCGCTGGACGCTGACCGGGGACGAGCTGACCGACCCGCGGGTCGTCGTCCAGGGGATCCCGAAGGCGGGCAACCACAACGGCGGCCGGATCGCGTTCGGACCCGACGGGTACCTGTACATCGGCACCGGCGACGCCGGTGACGGATCGGCGGCGCAGGACCGCAGGTCCTTGGGGGCCAAGATCCTTCGGGTGACCGCGGACGGGAAACCGGCGCCCGGCAACCCGTTCGACGCCTCGCCGGTCTACAGCCTGGGCCACCGCAACGTGCAGGGCTTCGGGTGGTCAACCGACGGCACGATGTACGCGAGCGAGTTCGGGCAGAACCGGTTCGACGAGCTGAACAAGATCGTGCCCGGCGGCAACTACGGCTGGCCGGAGGTC
>JASBSH010000314.1 GCA_030149025.1 Actinomycetales bacterium
CTCGGCGCGTCCGGCGCCAAAGCGAGCCTGCACGCTAAACTGAAGTTCATTCACCGCGGCACGGGTACTTTGGGGGACAGCAATCGCCGATCCGCCGGATGCCTTGAACCCCCATCGCCACAGCTAGCCCTGTAGTACTAGTGGAGCTGCTGCGCAGCTCACGCTAGCTAGAGCTAACGCGCCGCGGCGAGCGTCATGCGCGCGAACGCCAACGACTCGGCCAGGTCCAGCTCGCGATCGACGTCGGAGGCGGCCCGGCGGGTGTTGACCTCGACGACGACCGTCCCCTGCCACTGGCGCCCGGCGAGCAGCTCGAGCACCTCGTCGCAGCGCTGAAAGCCCCTGCCGGGCACGAGGTGCTCGTCCCGCGCCGAGCCGGTGCCGTCCGCCAGATGCAGGTGCGCCAGCCGGTCGCCCAGCTTCTCGGCCATGTCCATGGCGTCCGAACCGGAGGTCGCGGTGTGCGACAGGTCCAGGGTGACGTGCCGGTAGTCCTGCTCGGTCGGGTCCCAGCCCGGGGAGTACGCCTTGACCTCACGGTTGCCGGCCCGCCAGGGGAACATGTTCTCGACCGCGATGTCCACGCCGGTGCGCTCCTCCAGCTCGGCCACGCCCTCGACGAAACCCGCTGCGTACTCGCGCTGCCAGCGGAACGGCGGGTGGACGACCACGGTGCGCGCGCCGAGGTCGGCCGCCAGCTCCGCAGAGCGCTCCACCTTCCGCCAGGGATCGCGCCCCCACACGCGTTGGCTGACCAGCAGGGTCGGGGCATGAACCGACAGGACCGGCATCGAGTAGTGACGTGACAGCTGACGCAACGCCTCGCCGTCCTGGCTGACGGGGTCCGTCCAGATCATCACCTCGACGCCGTCGTACCCGAGCCGGGACGCCAGCGCAAACGCCTCGGCGCAGCCCAGCGGGTACGCGGAGGCTGTGGACAGGGCGACGCGTGCCTCCGGGGCCGCGACCGGCCCCGGTGGCGTGGACCACTCCGACGGCCGTTCCGACGGGTCTGCCCGTTGTGACACGGCGCCAGCGTAGGCTGACCCGGTGCCGGAGCTGCCGCTGGACTTCCCGCGTGCGTGGGTCGAGTTCTCCGATCCCGAGGGCGACGCAGAGGCTCCCGAGCAGGTGTTCCGGGTGGACCTCACGTGGTTGACCTCGTCGTGGACGTGCATCTTCGGCCGGGGCTGCCGGGGCGTCTACGACGACCGTCCCACCGACGGTTGCTGCACCCTCGGCGCGCACTTCAGCGAGCCGGCCGACGAGAAGCGCGTCGGCACGTGGGTGCGCAAGCTGGCTCCGGGCACGTGGCAGCGGCACCGGCAGGGCCGGCCCGGGGCCGGCGGGTGGGTGGAGACCGACCCGGACGGGGCCCGCAAGACCCGGGTCGTGGACGGCGCCTGCATCTTCCTCAACGACCCCGACTTCCCCGGTGGCGCCGGATGCGCCCTGCACCACCAGGCGTTCGCCGAGGGCGTGGACCACGTGCAGACCAAGCCGGACGTGTGCTGGCAGCTGCCGCTGCGGCGCACGTACCGGACAGTCGAGCGGCCGGACGGCACCAGCTACCTGCAGGTGACGGTCGGCGAGTACGACCGGCGCGGCTGGGGCGAGGGCGGTCACGACCTCGACTGGTACTGCAGCGGCAACACCGAGGCGCACATCGGCACGCAACCGGTCTACCGGTCCATGGAGGCCGAGCTGCGTGAGCTGATCGGCGACGCCCCCTACGAGACGCTCGCCGCGCACTGCGAGGCGGCGATGTCCGCACGTCGGCGCCTGCCGCTGCTGGTCCATCCGGCGACGGCGGCGGCCCGGCGGCCCAAGCGGGACGCAAGCCGTAGATGACCTTGCGTGGCGTCGTCCCGAGCCCGAACATCTGGAACCACACCGACACGTACGAGCTGGAGAACCTCGGTGTCGACCCCGACGGGGTGATCGAGGCCGCCATGCAGGCGATCCGGCCGTGGACCGGGGCGCGGGTCCTGGACATCGGCTGCGGCACCGGGTTCCACCTGCCGCGCTTCGCGTGCGGGGGCGCGGCGTGCGTGACCGGGGTGGAGCCGCACCCGCCGCTCCTCGCGGCGGCCCGGCGCCGGGAGCAGGAGCTGGGGCAGAAGCTGGGGCGAAACGGCACCCGGGTGCGGGTGCTTCACGGTGCGGCCGGTGACCTCCCGGTCCCGGACTCTTCGGTGGACGTCGCCCACGCACGTTGGGCGTACTTCTTCGGCCCCGGCTGCGAACCGGGTCTGGCCGAGCTCGATCGGGTGATGGCCCGCGGCGGAACTGCTTTCGTCATCGACAACGACGCGACCCGCTCGACCTTCGGGCGCTGGTTCCGCCGGGCGTACCCCGACGTCGACCCCGACGCGGTGGAGCGGTTCTGGTCACGGCGGGGATGGAAGCGTGAGTCGCTGGACATCCGGTGGGAGCAGCCGGACCGGGAGACGTTCGAGGCAGTCGTCCGGATCGAGTTCGCGGCCGAGTGGGCCGAGCGATTCCTGGCCGAGCACCCCGGGACGACGGTCGACTACGCGGTGAACCTGTACCACCGCACCTACTGACCCACCGGACCGGCCGTCCCACCCCATGTCGTGGTCTTGCACCTGTGCAGAATGCGACGTGCTTGCCCCGCTCCTCCTCGTCACGATCTTGCAGTCGTGCAGAACCGACGCGTCCCTCCACTAGCCGCCGACGGCGATCATCGGCACAGTGGTGCCATGCCGATCACGAGCTGGGGCACCCCGTCAGAACCGCCCGAGCCTGCACCGGCCCCAGGGGAACGGGCAGTGCCGCCGGTGCGGTGGCCGCATCCGGGCTGGCCGACCATCGGCCTCATCCTGGTGTGGTTCCTCGCGCTGCTGCTGGCCGCGCTCGTACCGGCGCTGATCGTGTCGCCCACGGCGTCCGCGGCACCGGGCAGCAAGGTGCTGTTGGCGTTCCTCAGCACCGTCGCCGGCGCCGCGATCATGGCGGGCGTCGGAGTGGTGCTGCACCGGATGCACAACACGCCGATCGCCTGGTCGTTCGGGCTGGTGCCGGCCATCACCGTGTTCATCGGCGGCATCATCATCGCGATGACGAAGCTGTTCTGACGAAGCTGACCGGACCCGACGCCGCGGCCTGACCGACGCGCGGACGCCGTCCTGGCCGGCGTTGTCGGTGCCCGCGCCTAGCGTTCGCCGCATGAGCAGCAGGAGCACGGCGAGGTCGAACCGGGGCCCCAAACCCTCCTTCCGGTGTACCGAGTGCGGCTGGGCGGCGAGCAAATGGGTCGGCCGCTGCGGTGAGTGCCAGGCGTGGGGCACGGTCGAGGAGGTCGGCGTACCGACGGTCCGCACAACCGTCGCCGCCCCGGTCAGCCAGCCCGCCCGGCCGATCGCCGAGGTGGACGCTGAGTCGGCCTCCTCCGAGCCCACCGGTGTCGAGGAGCTCGACCGCGTGCTCGGTGGCGGCCTCGTCCCCGGCGCTGTGGTGCTCTTCGCAGGGGAGCCGGGGGTGGGCAAGTCGACCCTGCTGCTCGACGTCGCGTCTGCGGTCGCCAGCCACGGCAAGCGGGTCCTGTACGTCACCGGTGAGGAGTCGGCGGCCCAGGTCAGGCTGCGTGCCGAGCGGATCGGCGCCCTTCGCCCACGGCTCTACCTGGCAGCGGAGACCGACCTTGCCACCCTGCTCGGCCAAGTCGAGCAGGTCGAGCCGGACCTGTTGATCGTCGACTCGGTGCAGACGGTCTCCTCGGCGCAGGTGGACGGCGCCGCCGGCAACGTGTCCCAGGTCCGGGAGGTGGCCGGCGCCCTGATCCGGGTCGCCAAGGAGCGCAACGTCTCCACCCTGCTGGTCGGTCACGTGACGAAGGACGGCTCGATCGCCGGCCCGCGCGTCCTCGAGCACCTCGTCGACGTGGTCTGCCAGTTCGAGGGCGACCGGCACTCCCGGCTGCGGATGGTCCGGGCGGTCAAGAACCGATACGGCCCGACGGACGAGGTCGGCTGCTTCGAGCTCTCGGACGTCGGCATCAAGGGTCTGCCCGACCCGAGCGGCCTGTTCCTCTCCCGCAGCGAGGAGCCCACCCCCGGGACCTGCGTGAGCGTCACCCTGGAGGGCCGCCGGCCGCTCGTCGTCGAGGTGCAAGCCCTGCTCGTGCCGATGGGCAGCTCCTCACCGAGGCGGGCGACGAGCGGTCTGGACAGCAGCCGCGTCGCGATGATCCTGGCGGTGCTGAACAGCCGCCTGCACCTGAGGACCAGCACCAAGGACGCGTTCGTCGCGACCGTCGGCGGGGTGCGGCTCAGCGAACCGGCCTCGGACCTGGCCGTCGCACTCGCCCTCGCCAGCGCCGGGACGGACTACCCCCTGCCCGCACGGATGACGGCGTTCGGAGAGGTGAGCCTCTCCGGTGAGGTGCGCCCGGTGACCGGCGTGACGCGGCGGCTGCAGGAGGCCGCGAGGCTCGGGTTCACCACCGCGCTCGTCCCGGCCGGCACCGTCGACACGACCCCCGCGCCAGAGGGCCTCGAGGTGGTCGAGGTCCGCCACGTGCACGACGCCGTGACGCGAACCATCGTCATGCCGCGCCCTGCGTAGCGCCCGCCGCGCCGCACGGCGGTTAGACTTGTGTCACATCGATGCTTGGCGATGGCGTTTCTCAGCAGGCTTCTCATGACGACGGGGGTGCGGGCGTGGCCGACAAAGACGACGCCCTGTTACGTCAGACGCTTGCCGCCGTCGCGCCGGGCACCGAGCTGCGGGACGGGCTGGAGCGGATCCTGCGCGGTCGTACCGGGGCGCTGATCGTGCTCGGTATGGACCGGACGGTCGACTCGATCTGCTCCGGCGGGTTCACCGTCGACGTCGACTTCGCCTCCACCCGGCTGCGGGAGCTGGCGAAGATGGACGGCGCCATCGTCTGCGACAGCGCCGCCTCGAAGATCCTGCGTGCCGCCGTCCAGCTGCTGCCGGACTCGACGATCGAGACCACCGAGTCCGGTACGCGGCACCGGACCGCCGAGCGCGTCGCGAGGCAGACCGGGTTCCCGGTGATCTCGGTGAGCCAGTCGATGAACATCGTGGCGCTCTACGTCGGTGAGCGCCGGCACGTGCTCGAGGGCTCCGAGGCGATCCTCGCCCGGGCCAACCAGGCGCTGGCCACGCTCGAGCGGTACAAGGCTCGGCTCGACGAGGTCACCGGCACGCTTTCGGCCCTCGAGATCGAGGACCTCGTGACGGTCCGCGACGTCGCGAGCGTCGTGCAGCGGCTCGAGATGGTGCGCCGCATCTCCGATGAGATCGCCGGCTACGTCGTCGAGCTGGGTGTCGACGGCCGGCTGCTCTCCCTGCAGCTGGACGAGCTGATCGGCGGCGTCGGCCCCGACCGTGAGCTGGTGATCCGCGACTACCTCGAGTCCGCGAAGCGGGAGCGAACCGTCGAAGACGTGCTGGGCGGCCTGGCCAACCTTGACGCCGGCGAGCTCGTGGACCTCAACCAGGTCGCGAAGGTGCTCGCTCTCACGGTGGGCAGCGAGTCGCTAGACGGTGCTGTCAGCCCCCGTGGCTACCGCCTGCTCAACAAGATCCCGCGCCTGCCAGGTGCGATCGTGGACCGCCTGGTCGAGCACTTCGACGGCCTGCAGAAGCTGCTGGCCGCGAACATCGAGGACCTGATGACCGTCGACGGCGTCGGCGAGCAACGCGCCCGCGCAGTGCGCGAGGGCCTGTCCCGGCTCGCCGAGTCGAGCATCCTCGAGCGCTACGTCTGATCCCTGAGGGCAGGGTCGTCAGGCGATCCTGAACACCAGCGGCTGGCTGGTGAACTCCCCCACCCGGCCGGTCAGCTGGTAGGTGCCGGCACCGGGAGCAGGCAGGTCGGCGGGGCACCCCGCCGCCGAGCGCTGCATCGGCCACTTCACCGAGGACGCGAGCTCGGCTCCCGGCTTCAGCACCTGCACGTTCGAGGTGCCGTCCTTCTGGCAGTCGTCGCTCGACCAGATCCGGTCCTTGCCCGAGACGATGAGCAGCTCCACCGCCGCCGACCCGGCGTCCAGGGAGCAGTCCTCCTTGCCGACGTTGCGGATCAGCAGCCCCAGGGTCGGCGTGGCGCCCTTGGCGTAGCTGCTCGCGTCAGCGGTCGCCGTCACCTGCAGCGACTTGGCGGTGCACGCCGCGGCCCCCGGAGCCTGCGACTGCTGAGTCGGTGACGCCGGCCCGCCCGTCGCGCTCGCACCTGCGGTCGCGGTCGTCCCCGGCTGCGCCTTGGCGTCCTTGCCGCCGTCCTTACCGCCGTCCTTGCCCGGTACCGAGCCTGGGTCCCTCGCCGCCTCCGAGTCCTTCGCGGCACTCTCCGCCGCGGTCGCACTCGCATCGTCGGCCCCGCCGCCGGTCATGGCCCGCACACCGCCGACGAGCAGCAGGACGACGGCTGCAGCGGCAAGCAGCACAACCAGCCGGCGTCGCCAGTAGACGGCGGCCGGTTCGGGGCCTACGGGGCGCAGGACGTGACTCATCACGTCGACGATAGGCAAACGTCACGAAACCACCGGGCAGGCACGCCGACCCGGATGGTGGTGGAAGCAAGACCACACCCCGCCACGGCGGGATTCCATGATCATCAAGGGGTTCCGGTTGCTTGATCGGGACGGAGTCGGGTGGCGGAACTCCATGATCACGGGCAGATCTGGCGATCACGCAGAAATCTGGGGGGCGATGTATCAAAGCCCCCGACCGCGCCTCCTCTCCACAACGGCCCTGCGGGGGCGGTGGCAGTCGCGGTACAGGGGGTCGCGACTGCCACCTGGCCGTCACCCATGAGGGACCGTCACCCACTAGGGCCTGTCACCGACGGGGGCTGATCACTAGTAGCGTGTCGCCTCTAATTTGATG
>JASBSH010000315.1 GCA_030149025.1 Actinomycetales bacterium
GGTGATGAAGTTCAGTCTGAAGATGCTCGCCAACCTCACGGAACCCCGAGGTGGTGACGCCCTCGACCGCCTGATCAACGGCCTGACCAAGATCACGCCGGCGGCATGAGCGACATCGGCATGTCGGCACCCCGGGCTGGTAAGGCTCGGCTAACCCCGGCCCCGTCACGCCACGTGCCTAGGATGTTGACGCCCCGACAGGGTCACCCGGCCGAATCGAGGGGAGACCTCCGATCATGACGAACCCGTACATCCCGATCCTGGTGCTGTTGGCGATCGCGGCCGGCTTCGCCGTCTTCTCGATCAGCGCCTCCTGGCTCGCCGGGCCCAAGCGCTACAACCGGGCCAAGCTCGAGGCGTACGAGTGCGGGATCCAGCCGACCCCTCAGGCCGAGGGTGGCGGGCGGTTCCCGGTGAAGTACTACCTCGTCGCGATGAGCTTCATCATCTTCGACATCGAGGTCGTGTTCCTCTACCCCTGGGCCGTCTCCTTCGCCCAGCTCGCCATGTTCGGCCTCATCGCCATGCTGGTCTTCCTCTTCCTGATCACCGTGCCGTTCGTCTACGAATGGCGGCGCGGAGGCCTGGATTGGGAGTGACGGCTGGATTGGGACTGACACCACGGATCGACGCAGTGATCGGAAGGACCGTCTGATGGGTATCGAGGAGAAGCTCCCCGCGGGCTTCCTGCTCAGCACAGTCGAGACCTTCGCCGGCCTCGCCCGCAAGTTCTCGGTCTGGCCGGCCACCTTCGGGCTCGCCTGCTGCGCCATCGAGATGATGGCGGCGGGCGGTCCGCGGTTCGACATCGCCCGGTTCGGGATGGAGCGCTTCAGCGCCACCCCTCGGCAGGCCGACCTGATGATCGTCGCCGGCCGCGTGAGCCAGAAGATGGCACCGGTCCTGCGACAGATCTACGACCAGATGCCCGAGCCCAAGTGGGTCATCGCCATGGGTGTGTGCGCGTCCTCCGGCGGCATGTTCAACAACTACGCGATCCTGCAGGGCGTCGACCACGTCGTCCCCGTCGACGTCTATCTCCCGGGCTGCCCGCCGCGGCCGGAGATGCTGCTCAACGCGATCATCGAGCTCCACGAGCAGATCAAGCACACGCCGCTGGGCGTCAACCGGGAGAAGGCGGCCCGCGCCGTCGAGGAGGCCGCGATGCGGTCGCTGCCAGCCTCCGACATGAAGGGCCTGCTGGCATGAGCGACAACCGGCCCGAGAACCTCGAGCAGGGCAAGTCTCCGACCGAGGCCGCCCAGCAGGCGGAGGCCGCGAACCTGCCGGTCAGCGCAGACGGCGCCGACGGCGTCCCGGCCGACGTCATCGCCGTCCGCAAGGGCATGTTCGGCGTCTCCGGCCCCGGTGACACGTCCGGCTACGGCGGTCTCGTGCGGACCGTCGCCATGCCGGGCCCCAGCGAGCGCCCATACGGCGGCTACTTCGACGAGATCGCCGACGTCCTCGCAGAGATCCTCAACGAGTCCGGCACCACCTGGGACGCCGCCATCGAGAAGGTCGTCATCGACCGCGGGGAGATGACCCTCTACGTCCGCCGCGAGCACCTGGTCGAGGTCGCCCAGGCGATGCGCGACGACGAGGACCTCCGGTTCGAGATGTGCATGGGTGTCAGCGGAGTCCACTACCCCGCCGAGGAGGGTCGCGAGCTGCACGCCTGCTACCCGCTGCTCTCGATCACCCACAACCGGCGGGTCCGGCTCGAGGTGGTGTGCCCGGACGCCGACCCCCATATCCCGTCCATCGTGCCCGTCTACCCGGGCAACAACTGGCACGAGCGTGAGACCTACGACTTCTTCGGCATCATCTTCGACGGCCACCCAGCGCTGACCCGGATCGAGATGCCGGACGACTGGCCGGGTCATCCCCAGCGCAAGGACTACCCGTTGGGCGGCATCCCGGTCGAGTACAAGGGCGCGCAGATCCCGCCGCCCGACACGCGGAGGGCCTACCGATGAGTGATCCCACCCGCCTTTCGATGGACGAGGCGGACCAGACCGACCGAACGAACCAGGAGACGCTGGACGCCGACACGCACGCGAGCGGTCGGGGCACCTCCCCGACGTCCCCGGCCGGTGACCCGTACGCCGCCGACGAGGCGATGGAGGGCACCGTCTTCACCTCCAGCGGCGGCGACTGGGAGACGATCGCCCAGGAGGCGTCCGCCCTCAAGGAGGAGCGGGTCGTCGTCAACATGGGCCCGCAGCACCCGTCGACCCACGGCGTGCTCCGGCTCATCATCGAGCTCGAGGGCGAGACCGTCACCGAGTGCCGGGCGGGTATCGGCTACCTGCACACCGGGATCGAGAAGAACATGGAGTTCCGCACCTGGACGCAGGGCGTGACGTTCTGCACCCGGATGGACTACCTGATCCCGCTGATCAACGAGACCGCGTTCTGTCTCGGTGTCGAGCGCCTGCTCGGTATCGAGGACGAGGTGCCTGAACGCGCCCAGGTGATCCGGGTGATGGTGATGGAGCTCCAGCGCATCTCCTCGCACCTAGTCTGGCTCGCCACGGGAGGGCTGGAGCTCGGAGCCACCACGATCATGACCGACGGCTTCGGCACCCGTGAGATCGTCCTGCGCCTGCTGGAGATGATCACCGGGCTGCGGATGAACCACGAGTACGTCCGCCCCGGCGGCGTGTCGCAGGACATCCCGCCCGGCGCGCTGGACAGCATCCGGGAGGCGATCCCCGCCATCGGCGCCGGGATCCGTGACCTGGAGAAGCTGGCCAACGAGAACCCGATCTGGAAGGGCCGCCTTGTCGACGTCGCCTACCTCGACCTCGCCGGCTGCATGGCGCTCGGCGTGACGGGCCCGATCCTGCGCTCCGCCGGGCTCCCGTACGACACGCGCAAGGCCCAGCCGTACTGCGGCTACGAGACCTACGACTTCGAGATCCCCACCTGGGACACCTGCGACGCCTACGGTCGCTTCCGGATCCGGGTAGCGGAGATGTGGGAGTCGTTGAAGATCGTCGGTCAGTGCGCCGACCGGCTCCAGCAGATGGAACCGGGTACGGTCATGGTGGCGGACAAGAAGATCGCCTGGCCGGCTCAGCTGGCGCTCGGCGGCGACGGCCTGGGCAACAGCCTCGACCACATCCGGCACATCATGGGCCACTCCATGGAGGCCCTGATCCACCACTTCAAGCTGGTCACCGAGGGGTTCCGGGTGCCGGCCGGCCAGGTCTACCAGGCGGTCGAGTCCGCGCGCGGCGAGCTGGGGGTGCACCTGGTCAGCGACGGCGGCACCAGGCCCTACCGGGCGCACTTCCGTGACCCGTCCTTCAACAACCTGCAGGCGCTCGCCGCGATGGCCGAAGGCGGCACCGTCGCAGACCTCATCGTCGCCGTCGCCACACTCGACCCGGTGCTAGGAGGGGTGGACCGCTGATGGCGATCCCAGCGCAGACTCGTGAGCGGCTGGCCACCGAGTGCCGGCAGATCATGGCCCGGTATCCGCAGCGGCGCTCGGCCCTGCTGCCGATGCTGCACCTGGTGCAGAGCGAGGAGGGCTACGTCAGCCCGGACGGCATCGCGCTGTGCGCGGAGCTGCTCGACCTGACCGCCGCCGAGGTGGCCGCCGTCGCCACCTTCTACACCCAGTTCAAGCGGCACCCGAACGGTGAGTACACCGTCGGGGTCTGCACCAACACGCTGTGCGCGGTGATGGGTGGCGACGCCATCTACGACTCGCTCAGCGAGCACCTCGGCGTGGGGCACGACGAGACCACCGAGGACGGCAAGATCACCCTCGAGCGCATCGAGTGCAACGCCGCCTGCGACTACGCGCCGGTGGTGATGGTCAACTGGGAGTTCTTCGACAACCAGACCCCGGCCAGTGCCCGCGAGGTGACCGACCGGCTCCGTGCCGGTGAGGACGTCGCCCCGACCCGCGGCGCCGCGAAGGTGTGCACCTTCAAGGAGATCTCCCGCGTCCTGGCCGGTTTCCCGGACGGGCGCGCGAACGAGGGGGTCGGCGCCGGCCCGGCGACCCTGGAGGGCGTCCGGCTCGCCGAGCGGAACGGCTGGAAGGCCCCCTCCCAGGACGGCGACGGCACCCAGAGTGGCCCGAGCGAGGAGAAGTGATGGCCGAGTCGATCACCACCGATCCACTCACCCCGGTACTCAGCGCCACATGGGGCGCCGACCGGTCGTGGACGCTGCAGACCTACGAGCAGCACGAGGGCTACGCCGGCCTGCGCGCCGCCCTGCGGCAGCAGCCGGGCGAGATCATCGACACCGTCAAGGAGTCCGGGCTGCGCGGCCGCGGGGGCGCCGGCTTCCCCACGGGGATGAAGTGGGGTTTCCTGCCCAAGCCGGACGGCGGTCCCCGGTACCTCGTCGTCAACGCCGACGAGTCCGAGCCGGGGACGTGCAAGGACATCCCGCTGATGCTGGCCGCCCCGCACCTGCTGGTCGAGGGCGTGGTCATCACCTCGTTCGCGATCGGCTGCAACCACGCCTTCATCTACGTGCGCGGTGAGGTGGTCCACGTCTACCGCCGGCTGATGCAGGCGGTGGAGGAGGCCTATGCGGCCGGCTACCTCGGCAGAAACATCCTCGGCTCGGGCTTCGACCTGGACATCACCGTCCACGCCGGCGCAGGCGCCTACATCTGCGGTGAGGAGACGGCGCTGCTCGACTCCCTCGAGGGACTTCGCGGGCAGCCCCGGCTCAAGCCGCCGTTCCCGGCCGTCGCGGGCCTGTACGCCCGGCCGACCGTGGTGAACAACGTGGAGTCCATCGCCAGCGTGCCATCGATCATCCGGCGCGGCCCCGACTGGTTCAAGTCGATGGGCACCGAGAAGTCGACCGGATACGGGATCTTCTCCCTGTCCGGGCACGTGACCCGCCCGGGCCAGTACGAGGCCCCACTCGGCACCACGCTCCGCCAGCTGCTCGACCTGGCCGGCGGCATCCGGGAGGGCCACGAGCTGAAGTTCTGGACGCCCGGTGGCTCCTCGACGCCGATCTTCACGGCAGAGCACCTCGACGTCCCGCTGGATTTCGAACAGGTGGCCGCCGCCGGCTCCATGCTCGGTACCCGCGCGCTGCAGATCTTCGACGAGACGACCTGCGTGGTGCGGGCCACCCTGCGCTGGACCGAGTTCTACGCCCACGAGTCCTGCGGCAAGTGCACCCCCTGCCGCGAGGGCACCTTCTGGATGAAGCAGGTGCTGCGCCGGCTGGAGGCGGGGCAGGGCACGGAGGAGGACCTCGACACGCTGCTCGACCAGTGCGACAACATCCTGGGCCGGGCCTTCTGCGCCCTGGGTGACGGGGCGACGTCCCCCGTGATGTCGTCGATCAAGTACTTCCGGGACGAGTTCATCGCCCACCAGCGTGAAGGCCGATGCCCGTTCGACCCGGTCGCGTCCACCCTCTTCGCCGGAGCTGACATCCAATGACGACCACGTCCGACAGGCGACCCGAGGCGGCCGCACCCGCGAAGCCGGAGCTGGTCACCGCGACCATCGACGGCATCGAGGTCAGCGTGCCGAAGGGCACCCTCGTGATCCGGGCGGCCGAGGACATCGGCATCCAGATCCCGAGGTTCTGCGACCACCCTCTCCTTGACCCGGTCGGCGCATGCCGCCAGTGCCTGGTCGAGATCGCCACCCCCGGCCCGGACGGCTCCCTGCGGCCGATGCCGAAGCCGCAGCCCGCCTGCGTCATCGAGATGACGCCCGGGATGCAGGTGAAGACGCAGAACACCTCGCCGGTGGCCAACAAGGCCCAGCACGGGCAGATGGAGTTCCTGCTCATCAACCACCCGCTCGACTGCCCCGTCTGCGACAAGGGCGGCGAGTGCCCCCTGCAGAACCAGGCGATGAGCAACGGCCGGCCCGAGACCCGGTTCGTCGACGTCAAGCGCACCGTCCCCAAGCCGATCAAGATCTCAACCCAGGTGCTGCTGGACCGGGAGCGGTGCATCCTGTGCCAGCGCTGCACCCGGTTCTCCAAGGAGATCGCCGGCGACCCGTTCATCGAGCTGATGCAGCGCGGCGCGCAGCAGCAGATCGGCACCTTCTCCCCCGGCGTCCTCGGCATCCACACGCAGGGCGAGTCCCTGCTCGACGAGAGCGGCGAGCCCTTCGCCAGCTACTTCTCCGGCAACACCATCCAGATCTGCCCGGTGGGCGCGCTGACCAGCGCCGCCTACCGGTTCCGCTCCCGGCCGTTCGACCTCGTCTCCAGCCCCGGAGTGTGCGAGCACTGCTCGTCCGGGTGCGCGATCCGGGTCGACCACCGCCGCGGCACGGTGATGCGCCGGCTCGCCGGTGAGGACCCGGCGGTGAACGAGGAGTGGAACTGCGACAAGGGTCGGTTCGCGTTCACCTGGGCGACCGCCCCCGACCGGCTGAGCCACCCACTGGTGCGCGACGCCGAGACCGGTCAGCTCACCCCCGCCAGCTGGCCCGAGGCCCTCGAGATCGCCGCCCGCGGGCTGCAGGCCGCCCGCGAGAGCCGCGGGGCCGCCGTCCTCGTCGGTGGCCGCTCCACCGTCGAGGACGCGTACGGGTACTCGAAGTTCGCCAGGATCGCCCTAGGGACGAACGACATCGACTTCCGGTCCCGCCCGCACTCCGCGGAGGAGGCGCAGTTCCTCGCGCACCACGTCGCCGGCCGGGCGCTCACCGACCCAGGGGCGGTGACCTACGCGGACCTGGAGAAGGCGCCGAGCGTCCTGCTCGTGGACTTCGAGCCCGAGGAGGAGTCGCCGATCGTCTTCCTCCGGCTGCGGAAGGCGGTGCGCAAGAACGGCACCACGGTGCACGCCGTCGCCCCCTTCACCACCCGGGGGCTGAAGAAGCTGTCCGGCACCCTGGTGAGCGCTGCCCCCGGTACCGAGCCGGAGGTGCTGCGCGCCATCGCCGACCAGCACGTGGACGTGGCGGCGACCGCAGCGGCGCTGCGGGAGCCGGGTGCCGTCGTCCTTGTCGGTGAACGTGCCGCGGTGGTGCCCGGCGCACTCACCGCCGTCCTTGCCCTCGCCGACGCGACCGGCGCGCGCCTCGCCTGGGTGCCGCGCCGCGCCGGTGACCGGGGCGCGGTCGAGGTCGGTGCCCTGCCGAACCTGCTGCCCGGGGGCCGCCCGGTCGAGGACCCCGAGGCCCGTGTCGACATGGCCGCGGCCTGGGGCGTCGCCTCGCTGCCCCAGACCCCGGGCCGGGACGGCGACGCCATCGTCGCCGCCGCAGCCGCCGGTGAGCTCGGCGCGCTCGTGGTCGGCGGGGTGGACCCGGTCGACACCAGCGACCCGAACCTGTTCCTGCGGGCGCTGGACGCGGTGCCGTTCGTGGTGTCCCTCGAGGTCCGCGCCAGCGCCGTGACAGACCGCGCCGACGTGGTGCTTCCGGTGGCGCCGACCCAGGAGAAGCCCGGCGCGTTCATGGACTGGGAGGGCCGCTGGCGGCTCTTCGAGCAGGCGCTCGCCTCCAACGCGCTGCCCGACGTGCGGGCGCTGTACATGCTGGCGGACCACATGGACGTCGACCTCGGCGTCCGCGATGTGCCGACCGCCCGCGCCGAGCTGGGCGAGCTCGGTCGTTGGTAGGGGGGCCGTGCCGCGGCTCCGCAG
>JASBSH010000215.1 GCA_030149025.1 Actinomycetales bacterium
GCTCAGCAGCCGGCCGAAGGCCTCACGGTCGAACGCCGGGTCGAGGGGCTCAGGACCGAGCGTCGCGATCCTCGGCACCTCGGACGGGTCCCGAACGACGTAGACGGCCAAACGCTTCTTCGTCCCCGCCTCGGTCAGGTCGAAACCGGGCAGCCGGCCGGAGGGATCGCTCGCGCCTTCCGGCGGATCCAGCCTGACCCGCAAGGCGATCGGGTTCTTGCCCGGTCGCGCCGCAGCCGCCGGCAGGGCCTCCGACCAGCGCAACCAGCCCGCCTTGGCGAGGTGGAAGACCAGGTGAAGCCCGTCGACGTCCAGGTCGATGAACTTGCCGTGCCGGGCCACGCCGGTCACCGTCAGTCCCTGCAATGCGGTGGGCGGCGGGTCGAACGTCTTCAGCACGTTGACGGCCGCGACCTCGACGGCCGCCACGACGCTCCCGACGGCACGCTCGCGCAGGAAGGCGACGAGGGCCTCGACCTCCGGTAGCTCCGGCATGGGGAAAGACTAGGCACGACAGCGAGCGCCGATAGCGTTGTCGCCATGTCGAGGCGTCCGCACCGAGCGTGGCACCGAGCGTGGCACCGAGGGTCGCATCGGGGGTGGCTGGCACGCCTGATGGCCGAGGGCACGGACCCGGACCCGCGCTTCACCTTCGCCAACGAACGCACCTTCCTCGCCTGGATCCGCACGTCGCTGGCCCTCATCGCCGGCGGCGTGGGGCTCGAGGCGTTCGTCGCGGACGTCATGCCGCCGGCGTTGCGGCAAGCTCTTGCGGTTCTGCTCCTGGTGCTCGGGGCCGCGCTGGCGCTGACCGCGTTCACGCGGTGGTTTCGCAGCGAGTCGGCCCTCCGCAACGGCCGGAGCCTGCCCGGTCTGGGCGCCGCGCCCGTGCTCGCCGTCACCGTCGCGGTCTTCGCCCTGGTCCTGCTGGTCGGCCTGCTGATCGGCCGCTGAAGCTGACATGTCGTCGACGACCCGCCGCGACCGTGAGCTCTGGGATCCCGGCGCTCAGCCCGAACGCACCTACCAGGCATGGACCCGCACCGGGCTGGGCTTTACCGTCTGCGCACTTCTCGCCACGCGGCTGGCCGGACGGTCCGGCGTCCTCGCGATCGCGCTCTCCCTGGCGGGGGCGATCGCGGCGTGGTGGCTTGTCACCCGCCAGAAGCGGCGCCTGCACTCGGCGCAGATCCGTCCCCACCCCACGGCGGTCCTGACGATGACGATCCTGACTGTGCTGCTCGCTGCCGGCGCGCTCCTGCTCGTCCTCCTTGCGACCCGCGGCTGACTCGCGATGGGCGGGGCGAGGACGCAGCCGGACGCCGTCACGCTGGGAACACCGGCAGGTCGCGGCCTGCTCGGCGCGGCGGTGCTGGGCTCCGGGATGGCGTTCCTCGACAGCACCGTGGTCAACGTCGCCGTCCGGGCGATCGGCGAGGACCTCGACGCGTCGTTGGGCGCCCTGCAGTGGACGATCACCGGATACACGCTCACCCTGGCCGCGCTGATCCTCGTGAGCGGCACACTCGGGGACCGGTTCGGTCGCCGGCGGCTGTTCGTCATCGGGGTGACCTGGTTCGCCGTGGCGTCCCTGGCGTGCGCGCTCGTCCCGAACGTGGAGCTACTGGTCGTGGCTCGCCTGCTCCAGGGTGTCGGCGGTGCACTGCTCACACCCGGGTCCCTGGCGATGCTCCAGGCGAGCTTCGCGAAGGAGGACCGGGCCAAAGCGATCGGGCTCTGGTCCGGGCTATCCGGGGTGGCGGTAGCGGCCGGACCCTTCATTGGCGGCTGGCTCAT
>JASBSH010000324.1 GCA_030149025.1 Actinomycetales bacterium
CATCGCGAGCCATCGCGCGTTCGTAGCGCACGTCGAGCGGCGCCTCCAGCCAGACGAGGTAGGACAGGTAGGGCTCGCACGCGGTGGCTCCGCACCCGGCGCCTTCGATGACGATGACCGGTCCGGCGTCGACGGAATGCCGTTCGGCGTAACGGTTCTCGACCCAGTCGAAGCGGTGGTAGCCGGCGGGCCGACCCTTGGCGAGGGGTTTGAGCAGCCACCTGACGACGTTGGGGACCGAGGCGTCGAGGCCGTCCCAGCCCGGGTAGACGTGGTCCATCTGGACCAGGGGTGCGGCCAGCTCGTCGGCCAGCTCGCGGGCGAACGTGGTCTTGCCCGAGCCGCTCGGCCCGTCGACGGCGACGACCCGGGCTTCTCCGGCTCGCGGGGGGAGGCCCACGACGGTCCTGGCGATCCGGGCGATGGTCTCCGGTCCGAGGGGGATGACCTGTAGGGCGTCGCATTGGGCGGACGCCGGGTCTGGTTCGCGCTCGACAGGGATTCCGGCCACGACGGCATTGTGGCTGGATCCGAGGCGCGGTTGAAGCGCGGCGAGAGTCGGAGCGTGATGCGCGCCGCGCGCCGTGGGTGGGATCAGGCCAATCCGCCGTTGGCGCAGGGTGGCCCTGTGCCAATAGGTCTGGCGCAGGGCCACCCTGCGCTAACCGCGGTCATTTCTGCAGGAGGCCGTGGCAGGCGGCCGCCGCCGCTTCCCCGTCGCCCCGCGCAACCGCGGCCGACAGCGCGAGCAGCGTGGCGTCGTCCGGCTGTTGACCGGCCCCGTCGAGGCCGCGAGATGCCAGCGCGGCGGCCATGGCGTCGTCCAGCTCGGCAAGAAGTCCCGGACCGGCCAACCGGCGCACGCACCGCCACACGTCCGCGAGCAAGGGCCGGGTGCCGTCGGGCTCGAGCAGCGCGCGGCGGACGGTGCTGTCGGGGTGCGCCGCTGCCGTGCGGGCGATCCCGGCCATGACGCTCTCCCGTGCGGCACGCAGCTCGTCGGCGGGGTGAGCGGCGAAGTGCTCGGCCGTCAGACCTTGGCCGAGACCGCCCCGCCCCAGCGTGGCATCACGCACGACGGCGCCGTCACCGTGCCGCACGTCGATGCGGCCCTGGACTTCGAGGGCCACCAACGCGCGGCTCAGCGTGGCGCGGCTGACCCCGAGCTCGTTCGCGAGCCAGCGCTCCGGAGGAAGACGCTCGCCGGGGGAGAGGCCCTGGGCCTCGATGAAGGCGGAGATGTGGTCCGCCAGCTGCTCATAGAGGCGCGGACGGCGAAGCGGCCCCGGCGTGGAGAGCTGCTTGTCGCTGCGCTTCATGGCGGCAGAGTATTGACAATTGGACTAGAGGCCAAGAGGCTAGGCCACTGTCCGTTCACGCCCGTTTGCCCGGATCGGCTTTACCCGGCCGACGACGGCGGCAAGCGGGCTCGTCACAGCATCAGCAAGTAGGAGCCGCATGTCCGCGGAAGTCATCGCTCTCGCCGTCCTGGCGTTGGTCTTTCTGATAGCCACGGTGCGCTCGGTGAACATGGGTGCCTTGGCGCTCGTCGCCGCGGCCGTGGTCGGCACGATGGTGTACAACGTCGAGGTCAAGGACGTGCTCACCGGTTTCCCCGGCAGCCTGTTCGTCATCCTCGTCGGCGTCACGTACCTGTTCGCCCTCGCGAAGAACAACGGCACAGTCGACTGGATCGTCAACGCCGCGGTGCACGCCGTGCGGGGGCGGGTCGCGCTGGTGCCGTGGGTGATGTTCGCCGTGTGCGCGCTCATCACGGCCATCGGGGCCGTCAGCCCTGCCGCCGTCGCCATCGTCGCGCCCATCGCCATGGGCTTCGCGGCGCGCTACAAGATCCACCCGATGCTGATGGGCATGATGGTGGTGCAGGGCGCGACCGCCGGCAGCTTCTCGCCGATCGGCATCTTCGGCGCCATCACCAACGGTGTGGTCGAGGGCAACAACCTGCCCAGCAACCGCCTCGTCCTCTTCATCGCGACGTTCGTGGCGGCGGCCCTCATCGCGGTCGTGACCTTCTTCGCCTTCGGCGGCCGTGAGCTGATCCAGCGTGGTCGCGCCGTCAGCGACGAGCGCGAGCTGGACCGCCTGGAGTCCGAGGCCGTCGCCGTGAGCGTTGCCGCGACGCACGCGCGTGTCACCGGCACCCCGGAGGCCGCGATCGAGCGTGGCAAACAGGGCCGCTCCGGTGGCGTGGCCACGGCCGGGCCCGCCGACGGGGACGCCGAGGGCATCCGGCTCAACGCCGAGAAGGCACTCACTCTGGTCGGTCTCGCGGCGCTCGCAGTCGGCGCGCTCGCCTTCAACCTGGACGTCGGCTTCACGGCTCTCGCTGTCGCCGTCGCCCTGACGCTGGTGTTCCCGGCGTCCGCCCGTGGCGCCGTCGACAAGATCAGCTGGGGCACGGTGCTCCTGATCGGCGGCATCGTCACCTACGTCGCGCTGCTCGAGGAGCAGGGCACCGTGCAGTGGCTCGGTGACGGCGTCGCGAAGGTCGGCGCTCCGCTGGTCGCTGCGCTGCTGATCTGCCTCATCGGTGCCGTGGTGTCCGCGTTCGCCTCCACCACCGGCATCCTCGGTGCGCTGATCCCGCTCGCCGTGCCGTTCCTGCTCACCGACCAGGTCAGCGCCGTCGGCCTGGTGGCCGCCCTGGCCATCTCCTCCTCGGTCGTGGACGCCAGCCCGTTCTCGACCAACGGCGCCCTGGTCGTCGCCAACGCCGAGGCCGACCAGCGCGACATGACCTTCCGGCGTCTGATGCAGTGGGGGATGTCGATCGTCGTGATCGCCCCACTCGTCGCCTGGGCAGTGCTCGTGGTGCCTGAGTCGCTCTGACAGCGCTCCGGCGCCGCCCGCGCCAAAGTTGCCGGTGATCCGGTGCTGACATGGTGAACCCATGAGGACCGGCGAGACCTGCCGGTGCAAATCCCCTTCCCGGACCGGAGGATCGACCCATGACGTCCCCCAGCAACGAGCGTGACGCCGTCCAGACGAGCGGCGGGAACGGCTCAGGAGCCGGCCCGCTCAGCGGCACCGTCGTCGTCGACCTGACCCGCGCCCTCGCGGGCCCGCACGCCGGGATGATGCTCGGCGACCTCGGAGCGAGGGTGATCAAGGTGGAGACACCGGGCACGGGCGACGACACCCGTGGGTGGGGGCCGCCGTTCATGCGACCGGAGGGCGCGGACGACTCCAGCGAGGACATCTCCACCTACTTCCTGTCCTGCAACCGGAACAAGGAGTCGATCGCGCTCGACCTGAAGTCCGAGGACGGCAAGGCGACGCTCGAGGCGCTGGTGCGCAAGGCCGACGTCCTGCTCGAGAACTTCCGCACCGGCGTGATGGACCGGCTCGGCTTTCCCAACGCCCGCCTGCTGGAGCTGAACCCGCGCCTGGTCGTCCTGTCCATCAGCGGCTTCGGCCACGACGGCCCGGAGGGCGGCCGGCCGGGCTACGACCAGATCGCCCAGGGCGAGGCCGGTCTGATGTCCCTCACCGGGTCAGGGCCGGACGACCCGCAGCGCGTCGGCGTGCCGATCGGTGACCTGCTGGCCGGTATGTACGGCGCGTACGGCGTCCTCGCCGCCCTGCTCGAGCGGGAGCGCTCCGGCCGTGGCCAGGTCGTGCGGACCTCGCTGCTCGCGTCGATCGTCGGCGTGCACGCGTTCCAGGGCACGCGGTGGACGGTCGCCGGCGAGGTGCCCCGCGCCCAGGGCAACCACCACCCGTCGATCGTGCCGTACGGGCTGTTCCACTGCATGGACGGAGCGGTCCAGATCGCGGTCGGCAGCGAAGGCCTCTGGAAGAAGTTCTGCGCCGAGTTCGGCCTCGACCCCCAGGCGGACGGCATGGCGACGAACGCCGAACGCGTCGCCAACCGCGAGCAGGTGATCGCCGCCGTCGAGCAGGCCTTCTCCAAGATCGCCGCGGCCGATCTGCTGCCGCGCCTCGCCGACGCGGGGATCCCGGCCGGCAAGGTGCGCACCCTCGACGAGGTCTACGAGTGGGACCAGACCCGTTCGCAGGGACTGCTTCTCGACCTCCACCACCCCGAGCTGGGCAAGATCGCCGTCCCCGGCCCTCCGCTGCGGTTCTTCCAGGTCGAGGACGGCGCCGAGAACGAGACCACCCGCGCCGGTCACCGGCCGCCGCCCGGTCTGGACGCCGATGCCGCCTCCATCCGGGCCTGGCTCGCGGATGGTGACGGGTCGTGACGAAGCGGCTGGGCGCCCGTGAGCTCGTCGACCTGGTGCTTGACGACGACACGTACGTCTCGTGGGACGCCCCACCCGTCGACGTGGGCGCGACCGGCAAGTACGCCGACGAGCTCGCCCAGGCGCAGGAGAAGACCGGTCTCGACGAGGCGATCATCACCGGCGAGGGCCGGATGCGCGGACGGCGCGTGGTCGTCGTCGCCTGCGAGTTCGGCTTCCTGGCCGGGTCGATGGGTGTCGCGGCGGCCGAAAGGCTCGTGCTGGCCGTCGAGCGGGCGACCGCCGAGGGGCTGCCGCTGCTGGCGTCACCGGTCTCCGGCGGCACCCGCATGCAGGAGGGAACCGTCGCCTTCCTGCAGATGGTGAAGATCTCCGCCGCGATCGCCGCGCACAAGGCGGCCGGCCTGCCGTACCTGGTGTACCTGCGGCACCCGACCACCGGCGGGGTGCTGGCCTCCTGGGGCTCCCTGGGCCACGTCACGGTCGCCGAGCCGGGTGCGCTGATCGGCTTCCTGGGGCCGCGGGTGTACGAGCAGCTGCACGGGCAGAGGTTCCCCGAGGGTGTTCAGCGGTCCGAGAACCTGTACGAGAAGGGCCTGATCGACGCGGTGCTGCCGCCGGAGGCGCTCGCGGAGGTGCTCGACCGGGCCCTCAACGTGCTGCTGGCGCCGCGGGAGGGCCTGCCCGATGTGCCGGATGTGCCCAAAGAACCGCTGGAGGACCGGCCGGCCTGGGAGTCCATCCAGATCTCGCGTCGTCCCGAGCGGCCTGGCGTCCGGCGTCTCCTTCGTTACGCCGCAACCGATGTCGTGCCACTCAACGGCACAGGTGAGGGCGAGTCGGACCCAGGTCTGCTGCTTGCCCTGGCCAGGTTCGGCGGTGCGCCCTGCGTCTTCCTTGGCCAGGACCGGCGCGGCCAGACGAAGACGGCTCCGATGGGGCCCGGTGCCCTGCGGGAGGCGCGCCGGGGCATGCGGCTGGCCGGAGAGCTGAACCTGCCTCTGGTCACGGTGATCGACACCCCCGGGGCCGCGCTGTCCAAGGAGGCGGAGGAGGGCGGGATGGCCGGTGAGATCGCCCGGTCGCTCGCTGAGCTCGTCACCCTGCAGGCGCCGACCGTGTCGCTGCTGCTGGGCCAGGGCACCGGCGGCGGTGCGCTCGCGCTGGTGCCGGCCGACCGCGTGCTGTGCGCGGAGCACGGCTGGCTCTCCCCGCTGCCGCCCGAGGGCGCCAGTGCCATCGTCTACCGCGACACCGACCACGCGGCCCAGATGGCCGAGGAGCAGGGCGTCCGGTCGGTCGACCTGCTGGCGAACGGCATCGTCGACCGGATCATCGCCGAGCGACCGGACGCCGCCGACGAGCCCGAGGCGTTCTGCCAGCGGGTGGGCCAGGTGCTGCAGCGTGAGCTGGTGCTGCTGCTCGAGGCCGACCCGGAGAAGCGGTACCGCACGCGGCTGGAGCGCTACCGCCGGCTGGGCCTCTGAGCACACGGCCCCACCGTTGGGTCAGCAGATGCGCGGGTCCCTGACCGCATATGTGCTGACGCAACGGTGGGCGAGTGTCGGCACGAGTTGCTGTCAACGCGCCGCAGGGCACGGCAACTCTGACCGTGATGCCCCGCACCGCCGCTCGCATAGGTTCTGAGCTGTGCGGGTACTGGTAGCCCTCGGTGGCAATGCGATGACCTCGCCGGACGGTGCCGCCCGTCCGGATGACCAGATCGCGGCCGTGCGGAAGGCGGCGGACGACATCGCGCGTCTCGTCCAGACCGGTCACAAGGTGGTGCTCACCCACGGAAACGGCCCGCAGGTCGGGAACATCCTCGTGAAGAACGAGCTTGCCGCGCACGTCGTACCGCCGGTGCCGCTGGACTGGTGCGTCGCCCAGACGCAGGGGACGATCGGCTTCATCCTGCTCGACGCCCTCGACACGGCCATGCACGAGGCCGGCCTCGGCCTGCGGCAGGCGACGCTGGTCAGCCGGACCCTCGTCGACATCGCCGACCCGGCCTTCGCCAAGCCCACCAAGCCGATCGGGCGCTACCTGCCGGAGGCAGAGGCGCGCGTGATGATCGAGCACGGCCAGGACTGGGAGGACCGGGGAGATCGCGGCTGGCGTCGCGTCGTCGCCAGCCCGGAGCCGCTGGAGGTTCTCGACGCACCTGCCGCGAAGGCTCTGCTCGACGCCGGGTTCCTCGTCATTGCCGGTGGTGGCGGCGGAATCCCGGTCGTCCGGGAGGCCGACGGGTCGCTGCGTGGCGTGGAGGCCGTGATCGACAAGGACACGGCCGCGGTGCTCCTCGCCCGTTCTGTCGAGGCCGACGTCCTGGTCATCGCGACGGATGTCGACAACGCCGTCGTCGGCTGGGGCACGCCCGATGCCAGGCCGCTCGGCCGCACCTCGGTCAAGCAGATGAGAGCCCTGGCGGACGAGGGCCACTTCGCGTCCGGTTCGATGGCCCCGAAGGTGGACGCCGTCTGCCGGTTCGTCGAGGACGGCGGGCAGCTCGGCGTCATCACCTCACTGACCCGCATCGACGAGGCGGTGTCCGGGGGCGCCGGCACCGTGGTCCACGCCGACTGAGCCCGAAGCAGCACCAGGCCAAGCGCCAAGATCAAGAGCCACCACGACACGAACGCAACAACAACCAGGAGGACAGCGTGACTCAGACCCCGCAGCCCGTCGAGGTCCGCAAGGTGCCGATCAAGAGCGTCGCGGACGCGTCCGGTCTCGCCGAGCTCATCGACAAGGGCATCATCGAGGCCGACCGGGTCATCGCCGTCATCGGCAAGACCGAGGGCAACGGCGGTGTGAACGACTACACCCGGATCATCGCGGACCGTGCGTTCCGAGAGGTGCTGGTGGAGAAGGGCACTCGTCCGATGGACGAGGTCAAGCAGATCCCGATCGTCTGGTCCGGTGGCACCGACGGCGTGATCTCTCCGCACGCCACCGTGTTCGCCACGGTCGACCCGTCCACCGTGGACGAGGCGTCCAAGTCCGAGCCGCGCCTGACCGCGGGGTTCGCCATGAGCGACGTCCTGCTGCCCGAGGACATCGGCCGCGTCGCGATGGTCGAGAAGGTCGCTGCCGCCGTGAAGGTGGCGATGGAGCGCGCCGGCATCACCGACCCGGCCGACGTGCACTACGTGCAGACCAAGACCCCGCTGCTGACGATCCACACCATCCGTGACGCCAAGTCCCGGGGCAAGACGGTCTGGACCGAGCACACCCACGAGTCGATGGACCTGTCCAACGGCTGCACCGCCCTCGGCATCGCCGTCGCCCTTGGCGAGATCGAGATGCCGACGGACGAGGACGTCATGAAGAACCTCGACCTGTACTCCTCGGTCGCGTCCTGCTCCTCCGGCGTCGAGCTGGACCAGGCGCAGGTCGTCGTCGTCGGCAACGCGACCGGCCACGGCGGCCGCTACAGGATCGGCCACTCGGTGATGCGCGACGCCCTCGACGCCGACGGCATCTGGGACGCCATCCGCGACGCCGGCCTGGAGCTGCCCGAACGCCCGCACTGGTCCGACATCAAGGGCCGGCTGGTCAACGTGTTCCTCAAGTGCGAGACGAGCGACGACGGCATGGTCCGCGGCCGCCGCAACGCCATGCTCGACGACTCCGACGTGCACTGGCACCGCCAGATCAAGTCGGCGGTCGGCGGCGTCACCGCCGCCGTCACCGGCGACCCGGCCGTGTTCGTGTCGGTCTCCGCCGCCCACCAGGGCCCCGCTGGTGGTGGCCCCGTCGCCGCCATCGTGGACCTGGGCGAGGGTGAGCCCACCGGCTACCAGGCCCCCCCGCCGCCGGCCGCCTGACCAGCACGCCGGCCCCAGACGCGCCGGGTACCGACCGACGAACGAGCGGACGGTGCCCGGCGCCCCCAGCTCAACCCCCAACCAAGAGTTGATCATGCAATCCCGGCTCGCCAGCTGCGGTGGGTGAACCGGGATTTCATGATCACCGACACGGGGAGCGGGGAGGGGCGGTCCCTGGGCGTGGTTAGTTAGGGTTTGAGGGTGAGCCTCGCCGTCCGTGTCATCCCGTGCCTCGACGTCGACGCCGGGCGCGTCGTCAAGGGCGTCAACTTCGAGAACCTGACCGACGCCGGCGACCCCGTCGAGCTGGCGGCGCGCTACGACGCCGAGGGCGCCGACGAGCTCACGTTCCTCGACGTCACCGCCTCGTCCGGCAACCGCGAGACCACCTATGAGGTGGTGCGCCGCACCGCGGAGCAGGTCTTCATCCCGCTGACCGTGGGCGGCGGCGTCCGGACCGTCGACCACGTCGACCGGTTGCTCCGCGCCGGCGCCGACAAGGTCGGCGTCAACACCGCCGCGATCGCCCGGCCCGACCTCGTCCGGGAGATCGCCGAGCGGTTCGGCTCCCAGGTGCTGGTCGTCTCCCTCGACGTGCGCCGCACCCTGCCGGACGGCGCCAGCACCGAGTCGGGCTTCGAGGTCACCACCCACGGTGGTCGGCGGGGCACGGGTCTGGACGCCGTCACCTGGGCAGCGCAGGTCTGCTCGCTGGGGGCGGGGGAGATCCTGCTCAACTCAATGGACGCGGACGGCACGAAGTCCGGCTTCGACCTGGAGCTGATCCGGGCCGTCCGGCCGTTCTGCAGCGTGCCGTTGATCGCCAGCGGGGGAGCGGGCGCCCCCGGGCACTTCCCGCCGGCGGTCGAGGCGGGTGCGGACGCGGTGCTGGCCGCGAGCGTGTTCCACTTCGGCGACCTGACGGTCGGCGACGTCAAGAAGGCGCTGCGGGAGGCCGGGCACCCCGTCAGGTGACGGCACCCCGTCAGGTGACGTCCACGAGCGCGTGGTCGCGCCGTCCGCTCGTGTACATCAGCAGCTCACCGGGACGGCCGGTGATCACGTCGGTCGAGGCTCCGGTCCGCACCCGGCGGCGCGGACCGCCCGGGACCACCAGGACGACGCCACGCCGGTGGTCACGGAACAGCAGCCGGGCCGAGCGCACCAGGGCCTCCCACAACGCTCTTTCGTAACCGGCGTCCAGATCCCGCGGCAGCCAGCCCGGGTGTGCGCGACGAACGTCCTCGGTGTGGATGAAGAACTCGGAGAGGTTCGCCGCCGCCTCGAACCCGGGTAGCGAGAAGGGGCTCAGCGCGGGTGGCCCGGCCGCGATCTCGGCCAGCAGCTCGTCGAAGCCTCGTCGGGCGTAACGTTTGCGGACGGTCTCCGTCCATCCCGCGAGCAGCGGGACCTGGGGGAGCACCAGACCGGGGCCGGTGTCCGGCCGGGACTCGCGCGCGACGATGTGTGCGGCCAGGTCGCGTCCGGTCCAGCCCTCGCAGAGCGTGGGTGCGTCCGGCCCGGAGTGCCGGAGCGCTGCGACCAGGGACTGTCGACCGAACGCGGAGAACTGTCTCACCAGCACATCCTGACATCGGCGGCTGACAGCAGCCCTGATCCCAGCCCCTGACCTGAGCCCCAGCACGAGCCCCCGGCACCGGCCCCTGCCACCGCACTCAATTCGTCCCATCACCTATGAGAGGCTGCAGCGTGTCCGAACGCCCGCAGCGACTACCCGGTTCCACCCGCCAGGGCTTCGGCGTTCTCCTTCGCGGGATCCGCGACTCGCCGCGCACGTTCGCGATCGCCGTGGCCGGCGCCTCGGTGTACGGCGCCGGGGTCGCCGGTCTCGGCTGGGTCCTCGGGGAGGTGACCGACCGCGTCCTCGCGCCGGCCTTCGCCGCAGGCAGCCTCGCCGGCATCGGCCTCTGGGGTGCGGTCGCCGCCCTGGCCGCCGTCGCGATCGGCACCGCCATCGGCGTGGCGGTCCGCCGGATCTGGGCCGGTATCACCGCGATCGGGCTGCAGGCGCTGTACCGCCGCAGGGTCACCCGGCAGTACCTGCGCCTTCCACTGTCCTGGCACCACCGGCACCCGGCCGGTCAGCTGCTCTCGAACGCCAACGCCGACGTCGAGGCGACCTTCATGGTGTTCAACCCGCTCCCGTTCTCGATCGGCGTCCTCGTCATGCTGGTGGTCGCCGGCGTGTCGATGGTGCTCGCCGACCCGGTGCTCGCAGTGGTCGGGCTGCTCGTCCTGCCGGCGGTCGCCGCCGCCAACGTCGTCTACCAGCGGTACATGTCGCCGTTGGTCGTTCGGGCCCAGCAGCTGCGTGCGGAGGTCTCCGCGGTCGCCCACGAGAGCTTCGACGGCGCGCTGGTCGTCAAGGCGCTCGGCCGCGAGGCCGAGGAGACCGACCGGTTCGCCGAGGCCGCCGACCGGTTGCGCGCCGCCAACGTCGCGGTCGGCCGCACCCGGGGGGTGTTCGACCCGCTCGTCGAGGGGCTGCCCACCCTCGGCACGCTGGCCGTGCTCGGCGTGGGCACGTGGCGCGTCGCGAACGGCTCGGCTCTGGCCGGCGACGTGGTGCAGGTCGCGTACCTGCTCACCCTGCTCGCGTTCCCGGTCCGCGCGATCGGCTGGGTGCTGGGGGAGCTGCCGCGAGCCGCCGTCGGCTGGGGCCGGGTCTCCTCCGTGCTGGGCGCCACCGGCGAGATGACCTACTGGCACAAGGACCTGGACGCCGACACGCACGACCAGCCTGTGAGCGTGCGTGTCGACGGGGTCGACTACGCCTACGAGACCGGCGCCGCCGCTGACCTGGACGCCGGACTGTCCCGCCGTCACGACGCCGACGAACCCGACTTGTCCGCCGCGGCCGGGACGAGCGAGACCGTGACGGTCCTGCACGACGTGCGTGTCGACGTCCCGGCCGGTTCGACCATCGCCGTGGTGGGCCCGACCGGAGCGGGCAAGTCGACGCTGGCGTCGCTGCTGGTGCGTCTGGTCGACCCCGCGACCGGTGAGGTGCTGCTGGACGGCGTGGACGCGAGACAGATCCGGCACGGCGGCATCGCGCGGGCGGCTGCGCTGGTGTCGCAGTCCACGTTCGTGTTCGACGACACGATCCGCGGCAACATCACCCTCGGTGGGGACTTCGACGACGACCGGGTGTGGGAGGCGCTGCGCCTGGCCCAGGCCGACGGGTTCGTCGCGGCGCTGCCGCAGGGTCTGGACACCCGGGTGGGGGAGCGGGGCGCCAGCCTGTCCGGTGGGCAGCGGCAGCGGCTGGCGCTCGCCCGGGCGGTCGTGCGCGGCCCGCGGCTGCTGGTGCTGGACGACGCAACCTCCGCCGTCGACCCGCGGGTGGAGCAGGCGATCCTGCAGGGCCTGCGCAGCCGCTCGGGAGGGCTGACGGTGGTGGTCGTCGCGTACCGGAGGGCGACGATCGGGCTCGCGGACGAGGTCGTGTTCATGCTCCGCGGACGGGTGGTGGACCGGGGGACCCACGCCGAGCTGCTCGAGCGCCGGGAGGACTACCGGCACATCGTCAACGCGTACGCCGAGGAGGCGCTGCAACGGCAGGGGCTTGGCACGGGCAAGCAGCAGGGCGAGCCGGAGGAGGTGGGCCGGTGAGCGCCGCGATCGACCCAGCAGCGCGCAGCGGGGTGATCGCCACCGTGCGCCGTGGGCTCGCCCTGTCGCCCGAGATCAGGCAGGGGCTCGGGCTCACCCTCGCCATGGCGGTGCTGGCGACACTGGGGCGGGTCGTCGTCCCGGTCACGGTGCAGCGGACGATCGACGACGGCATCAACGCGGCGGGCGGTCCGGACGTGCACGCCGTCACGACGCTCGTCGCCTTCGCCGCCGTGGTGGTGCTCGGCACGGCGGTGCTGTCGTACTTCGTCAACTACCGGTTGTTCCGGCAGACCGAGGCCGGTCTGGCGACGTTGCGGGTCAAGGCGTTCCGCCGGGTGCACGACCTGTCGGTGCTGACCCAGAACACCGAGCGCCGCGGCTCGCTGGTGTCCCGGGTGACCAGCGACGTCGACACCATCTCCACGTTCATGCAGTTCGGTGGCCTGCTGCTGATCCTGTCGGTCGGCCAGCTCATCGTCGCCACCGTCCTCATGGCCGTCTACTCCGTGCCGCTGACCCTGCTGGTCCTCGTGTTGTTCGCGCCGCTGCTCCTGCTCGGGCGCTGGCTGCAGCGGTACGTGTCCGCCGCGTACGGGGTCGTCCGTGAGCGGGTCGGAGACATGCTCGGAGCGATCTCGGAGACCGTTGTCGGCGCCGACACGATCCGCGCCTACGCGATCGAGGAGCGCACCGGACGCCGCGTCGACGCCACCGTGGAGCAGCACCGGTCCTCCTACGTGCGCGCCCAGGTGCTGGTGTCGCTCAGCTTCTCCTCTGGCGTCCTGATCTCCGGGCTCGCCGTCGCCGCCGTCGTCCTGCTCGGCACCTGGCTGGGGGTGGACGGCGGCCTGACGCTCGGCGAGCT
>JASBSH010000344.1 GCA_030149025.1 Actinomycetales bacterium
CGTCAACACGATCGCCGAGTCGGTGTTCGCCAGATCCACGTCGAGCCATCCGCGCCTGCGTGCAGCGGCGCAGGAGCACCTGACCGGACCGTCCGGTCGCGTCCGGGGCACGTCGGGCAACGCCGAGGTGGACGACGACACGCAGCTGGTCGCGGACGTGGAGTCCGCGCTGCTCGCCTCGAAGATCGTTGCCTACGCCCAAGGACTGGACCAGATCCGCACCGCGAGCGACCAGTACGGCTGGGGGGTGGACGTCGGCTCCGTGGCGCGGATCTGGCGGGCCGGCTGCATCATCCGGGCAAGGCTGCTCGCCCGGATCCGGGAAGCCTACGCCGGCGACCCGGACCTGCCGACGCTGCTCGCAGCTCCGGACATCGTGCCGGACCTCACCTCGGCCCAGGACGGCTGGCGGCGAGCAGTGACGCGCGCGGTGGAGCTGGGTGTGCCGGTGCCGGGATTCTCCTGCGCGCTGGCCTACTACGACACCGTGCGCGCCGACCGGCTGCCCGCCGCCCTGGTCCAGGGTCTGCGTGACTTCTTCGGCGCCCACACCTACGCGCGGACCGACCGCGACGGGGTGTTCCACACCTTGTGGTCCGGCGACCGGTCCGAGGTCGCGGTGGTCGCCTGAGCCGCAGGCCCGCTCACCACCATGAGGATTCATACGACGACTCCCGGTGCAGCCATGCGGGACCCTTCCGTGCGAGGTCCTCGAGCTGGTCGGTGAGCCACTCCGGCAGCGGTTGCCAGATGACCTGCGCGTGCTCCACCAGCCGGTCGCGCAGCTCCTCCGGTAGGCAGATCGTGATCGGTTCGGACAGCTCGAGCTTGGCCAGCGGGTTATGGACGTACTCCGGCAACAGCTCCGACAGCGGGGCGACCGGCTCCCTCAGCACATCCCCGTCGTCGCCGAGCAACTGGACGAGCGCCGTCCACACCTCGTTCGCCACCCACTCCCCGGAGTCGCGCTGCGGCGGCCGTACACGCTTTCGCAGCCGCGCTGCCAGATCTTCCCCCGCTCGGTGTGCCCGTTCGTCGAGCCACGGGACAGTCCGCACCTCCACGACGCCACCGTGCAGGCGCAGGGCCAGCAGCCCGTCGTCCTGCTCGGCGGGAAGCCAACCGGCGGGGCCGTGCAACCCGTCGGCGTACTTGGAACCGGTCACCCGACCCCCGGCTGTCGCGGACGGCAGCCCTTCCTCACCGAGGACTTCTGGAAGCCGGCCGATGTCGAGCGAGGCCGGGATGCGGTCCCCGTTGCGGTGACGGGTGGTGAACCAGCGTCCCTCCAGCAGGTGCAGGGTGTAACCGATGCGGCCGTCCGAGAGCAGGGGAGCGACGAACCGGTGGCTCCACAACGCCTGGGTCACCGAAGCGACCGGCGTTTTGGACCTCGTCACGCCGGCCGCGATGCACGCTTCGGCCAGTTCCTCGGGCGACTGCGGTGAACGTGTGCTCAACAGGTCGAGACAGTGGGATGCGATCGTCATGCCTCCCAAGGGTGGCGTGAAACGCCGACATCGCGTCAACGCTGTCCACAGGCGGTGCTTTTCACGCGGTGCTGTCCGCGGCGTTGTCGGTGACCCCGCCTAAGGTGCTGCCACCGGCTGGCCGATGACGGGGTGAAGGGAGGTTCCGGTGCTGCACCTGCACCGCTCGGAGCGCACTGACGCACTGATCCAGCCGCTGGCGAGACTGCTCGCGCAGCCACTGGACGACCCGTTCGTCCCGGAGGTCGTCGCGGTGCCGACCCGCGGTGTCGAGCGTTGGCTCGCCCAGCGTCTGTCCCACCATCTGGGATCGGTGGACGGCGAAGCCGGCGTCTGCGCGAACGTCGCCTTCTGCTCTCCACACCAGTTGGTGGAGGGCGCGCTGACCGCAGTGGTCCCTGCCGACCAGGACGTCGATCAGGACGATGACCCCTGGCAGCCCGAGCGGCTCACCTGGGAGGTGCTCCGGGTCCTGGACACCTCGATCGGCGAAGCGTGGTGCGAGCCGGTGGACCGGTACCTCGGCAACGCCGACGAAGGGACGTCGCACCGACGTTCCCGGCGGTACTCCTTCGCCAACCACGTCGCTCGGTTGTTCTCCTCCTATGCGTCCCAACGTCCGTGGTTGCTGCAGGCGTGGGCGGCCGGTCGTGACGAGGACGGCGCGGGCGGGCCGGTTCCGATGGACCTGGCCTGGCAGCGGGAGCTGTGGGTCCGGTTGCGCGAGTCGGTGCCTGTGCCCAGCCCCGCGGAGCGACTGCAGGTCGCGGTCGCGCAGCTTCGCGAGGACGCCGGCTCCGTCGACCTGCCGCCCCGGCTGTCGGTCTTCGGCCCTACGCGGATCCCCGAGGACCAGCTCCAGGTCCTCACAGCGCTGGCCGCTCACCGGGACGTGCATCTGTGGTTGCTGCAGCCCTCACCAGCCGTGTGGGACCGTCTGGGTCCGGCAGCCGGTGACCGCCGGCGCAGATTGCGAGCGACACCGGCGCGACACCCGCTGATCGCGTCCCTGGCCCGGGACGCCGTCGAGCTCGGCGAACGGCTCAAGACGATCTCAGCGACCACGGCGGTGAGTGACGTCCACCACCCGGCCGGTGTGACGCCGTCCACGATGTTGGGGCGCCTGCAGCAGCAGTTGCGCGCCGACGCCCCGCCAACCACGCTCGACCCGGATCCAGTGCCGCCCGTGAGCGCGCCGATGCGTGACCGAAGCATCCAGGTGCACTCCTGCCACGGGCGTGCGCGGCAGGTGGAGGTGCTGCGGGAGGTTCTGCTCCAGCTGTTCGCCGAGGAACCGACGCTGGAGCCGCGCGACGTCCTCGTCATGTGCCCCGACATCGAGGTGTTCGCGCCGCTGATCTCCGCGACCTTCGGGCTGTCGACGGAGCAGTCGGAGGATGGCGCGCTCCGACCCGGCCATCCCGGGCAGCGGTTGCGGGTCCGCCTGGCCGACCGCTCCCTTCGTCAGACGAACCCGTTGCTGTCCCTGCTGGCTCAGCTGCTGACGATGGCGGACGGTCGGGTCACCGCCTCCGAGGTGCTAGACCTGGCGGGCGCGGAGCCCGTCCGGCGGCGCTTCGGTTTCGACGACGACGCGCTCGACCGGATCCGGGACTGGGCGGTCGCGGCCGGCGTCCGCTGGGGTGAGAACCTCGAGCGCCGGCGACGATTCGGCCTCGACCGGGTGGGTCAGGGCACGTGGGAGGCCGCCCTCGACCGGACCCTGCTCGGGGCCGCCATGGCGGACGAGGACCAGAGGTTCATCGGAACCGCCTTGCCACTGGACGACGTCGACAGCACGGACATCGACCTGGCGGGCAGGCTGGCCGAGTTCGTCGAGCGGCTCACCCGGCTGCTGGAGCGGCTGGGCGGCGCGATGCCGTTGTCGCAGTGGCTGGACGTGCTCGACGTGGCGCTCGACCAGCTGGCTGAAGCGCCGGTGTCGGAGGCCTGGCAGGGCGTTCAGGCACGGCGGATCCTCGGCGAGGTCAGGATCGCCTGCGCTCATCATGGGCAGACTCGGCTGCGGCTGCCGGACGTGCGGGCGCTTCTGGCGGGCCGGCTCCAGGGCCGACCGACGCGGGCGAGCTTCCGCACCGGGCATCTGACGATGTGCTCGATGGTGCCGATGCGTTCGGTGCCGCACCGCGTGATCTGCCTGCTCGGCATGGACGACGGCACGTTCCCGCGCGGGTCTTCGAGTGACGGCGATGACGTGCTGCTGCGCGAACCGCTGATCGGGGAGCGCGACCGCCGCACCGAGGACCGGCAGCTGTTCCTCGACGCGATCATGGCGGCCCGGGACCATCTCGTCGTGCTCTACTCCGGTGCGGACGAACGCACAGGGGCGGAGCGGGCCCCGGCAGTGCCGGTCGGTGAGCTGCTGGACGTCGTGGTCGGTCCACAGCGTGGCCCCGTCGATGGAGGAGCAGCCGGTGTCGTCGTCCGGCACCCGCTGCAGCCGTTCGACCCTCGCAACTTCACACCCGGCGCCCTCGGCTGGGCGGGACCGGCCAGCTTCGACGCCACGGCCCTCGCCGCTGCCAGGGCAGCGCTGAGTGAACGCAGGCCGGTGCCGCCCTTCATCTCGGCTCCGCTCCCGGATCCGCCGAAAGAGGACGTGATCGAGCTCGGGGATCTGGTGCGGTTCCTCGAGCACCCGGTGAAGGCCTTCCTGCGTGAGCGCCTCGACGTCCAGCTCCTGTCGCGGGAGGAGGAGGTGAGCGACCGGCTACCTCTGGAGGCACAGGGACTGGAGCAGTGGGCGATCGGTGACAGGCTCCTGGGCGCCCGGCTGGCCGGTACGGACATGGACCGTGCCACCGCTGCGGAGTGGAGGCGCGGACTCCTGCCGCCCGGTGAGCTCGGGAAGGGCACCCTTCGCACGGTGATGGAGCGCGTCGAGCCGATCGTCACCGCTGCGGACGGCTTCAAGGGCGAGGCCGGTTCAGTCGATGTCGCTGTGGAACTCCCGGACCGGAGACTGGTCTCCGGAACCGTTGCTGTCCGCGGATCGACGCTCCTGCGCGTGGTCTACTCCAGCCTCGGGGCGAAACACAGGCTTCGCGCATGGGTCCAGCTGCTGATGCTGGCCGCTTCTGCACCGGACGTCCCGTGGTCGGCTGTGACCATCGGGCGCGGCGCGGGGAAGCGCCCCGCCCCGAGGAAGTCGACGCTGCAGGCGCCGTCCCGGTTCGACGCTCGGCTCTGGCTCGAGCAGCTGGTGGACGTGCGCGACCGAGGCATGCGCACGCCGCTACCGATGCCCGTCAAGACAGCGGCCGCCTACGCGACCTGCCGCTTCGCGGGGGAGTCGGTCGAGCAGGCGGAGGCCGCGGCCAACCGCGAATGGCCGGACGGCAGGTACTCCTTCGGTGAGGCCGGCGAGCCGGAGCACCAGCTGGTGTGGGGCAGTGGTGCGCCGATCTCCGTCCTCCTCGACCAACAGCCATACGCGGACGAGGCCGGCTGGTGGCTGGATGAGACGACACGCTTCGGGCAGCTGGCGCGGCGGGTCTGGCACCCGCTGCTGGACGCCGAGCGGACGGAGTCGTTGTGAGAGGGGGCCACGTGGTCGACGGTGTGCCCGTCTTCGACGTCTGCGGCGAGCTGCCCACCGGCACAACGGTGCTGGAGGCGAGTGCCGGGACGGGCAAGACCTTCACGATCGCGGCGCTGGCGACCCGCTACGTCGCCGAGGGACTCGCCGAGCTGCCCGAGATGCTGCTCGTCACCTTCGGGCGGATGGCCACCGCTGAGCTGCGCGACCGGGTACGGGCGCGACTGGTGTCGGCGGAAAGGCAGCTCCGAAAGCCGGGTGCTCGGGAGTCCGATGACGAGCTCGTCGCGCACCTGGCCGCCGTCGACGACGCGGAGCTCGAACGTCGGCAAGAGCGCTTGACCCGGGCCCTGTCTCAGTTCGACGCCGCGACGATCGCGACGACGCACGGGTTCTGCCAGCACGCCCTCGCTGGACTGGGCATCGCCGCGGACATCGATAGCGACGCTGAGCTGCTGCCCGACATGGCGGACCTGGTGGACGAGGTGGTCGACGACCTGTACCTCGCCAGGTACGCGGCGCCAGCTGACAGCAAAACCACCGACGACCGTCTGACGGTCAAGGAGGCGCGCGAGGTCGCCAAGGCGGCGGTGAGCGACCTGCAGGCGCGGCTCGAACCGGCGGGCGCCGACCCGGCATCTGAACCGGGCCAACGGTTCGCGTTCGCCCACGCTGTGCGCCTCGAGGTCGAACGACGCAAGCGGGAGCGGCGCCTGATCGGCTACGACGACCTGCTGACCCGCCTGCGCGACACCCTCGCCGACCCGGTCTCCGGGGCGCATGCAGCCGAGCGGCTACGAGACCGCTACCGCTTCGTCCTCGTCGACGAGTTCCAGGACACCGACCCGGTCCAGTGGGAGGTGCTGGAGCGCGCGTTCCACGGCCACGTCACCCTCGTGCTCATCGGTGACCCCAAGCAGGCCATCTACGCCTTCCGGGGTGCGGACGTGGTCGCGTACCTGCACGCCGCCGAGGCGGCGGGGTCCCGGGCGACCCTCGGGCGCAACTACCGCACCGACGCGCCGCTGCTGCATGCCGTCGACGCCGTGTTCGCCGGCGCAGCGCTCGGGGACGAACGCATCGTCGTACGGCCGGTCGACGCGTATCACCCGGGATGCCGCTTGAGCCGGGGCGCTTCGATGAGGCTGCGGGTGGTACCCCGCAAAGCACTGGGGGAGCGCAGTCAGACCAGGCCCGCCCCCGTCGGCCGAGCTCGCGACATCATCGCCGGAGACGTCGCAGCAGACGTCGTCCGGCAGCTGTCCAGTGGCGTCCGACTCGAGACGAAGAACGGCACGCGACCCCTGCAGCCTGCTGACATCGCCGTGCTCACCCGCCGCAACGAGGACGCCACGTCGGTCCGAGAGGCCCTGGTGGCCGCAGGGGTTCCGGCCGTGCAGTCCGCGCTCGTGAGCGTGTTCAGCACCAAGGCGGCTCAGCACTGGCTCACCCTGCTCCACGCTCTCGAGCAGCCCGGACGGAGCGCCCCCGTGGCAGCCGCCGCGCTGACCCCGTTCCTCGGCTGGGATGCTGCTGGGCTGGCCACGGCAAGCGGTGACGAGCGGGACGCGTTGTCGGAACGGGTGCGGGACTGGGCCCACGTCCTCAGCTCCCGCGGTGTGGCCGCCCTCACCGAGGTCGTCGCCGCGGACGGCATGGCCGAGCGACTCCTGGCGACCGTCGACGGGGAGCGGCAGCTCACGGACCTCCGGCACGTCGGCCAAGCGCTGCACAAGGCAGCAACCGAGGACCGGCTCGGCGTGTCGGCCCTCGCCGACTGGCTTCGGAGCCGCATCGACGAGGCAGCCGGAGACTACGCCGAGGAACGCAGCCGACGCCTCGAGTCCGACTCTGCAGCAGTGCAGGTCGTGACCATCCACGCGAGCAAGGGCCTCGAGTTCCCGGTCGTCTACGTGCCGTTCGCGTGGGACCGTTGGGACAACCAGACGCCCGAGATCTTGCACCTTCACGACCCGAGCGGCCGGCGGGTGCTCGACGTGGGTGGCAAGGACGGCCCTGGCTACGACGAGCGGCGAGCCGTCCACCTCGAGGAGGAGCGCGGTGAGGACCTGCGGCTCCTCTACGTGGCGCTGACCCGTGCGGCGGCGCAGCTCGTCGTCTGGTGGGCACCCACCAACAACTCCAAGTCCGGCCCCCTCACGCGGGTCCTGCTCGGTGCCGCCGGTCCCGGCGAGGAGCCGGCCGCGTCAGTGAAGATTCCGGACGACGACACGCTGCTCGAGCGGTTCGCTGCGGTCGCGCGGTCCGCCGGGGAAGGCGTGGAGATCGAGCAGGTGACGGACGCCGCGCCCGTGCGGTGGGAACCACCGGACGAGCGTGGGGCGGAGCTGGAGGTGGCGAGATTCTCCCGCCGGCTCGACCTGTCGTGGCGGCGCACCTCCTACACGGGTCTCACCGCGGCGGCGCACGACTCGGACGCCTCGGCCGGTGTGGCGAGCGAGCCGGAGACGACGGGAGTCGACGACGAGGCCTACGTGTCGCCGTCCGACATCGAATCGGTGACCAGCCCGGCAATCGGGGGCGACGCGCTCGAGGCCCTGCGAGCCGTCCCCTCTCCGATGTCGGACCTACCCGGCGGCGCTTTGTTCGGAACGCTCGTGCACACCGTGTTGGAGCGGGTCGACACCGATGCCGCTGACCTGGGCGCTCAGCTTCTCGAGGTGTGCCGTGAGGTGACCGCCATGCGGGTGGGCGGGGTGGACGCGCCGACGTTGGCCGAGGGATTGCGGCCGGTGCTGGCCACCCCGCTGGGACCACTGGCCGGCGGACTGGCGCTGCAGGACATTCGCTTCGCTGATCGCCTCTCCGAGATGGAGTTCGAGCTGCCGCTGGCCGGTGGCGACGTCGTCGACAGCGGGCCTGTGACCACGCTGTCCGATGTGGCTGAGCTGCTGCGACGGCACCTGGCGCCGGACGACCTGCTCGCCGGGTACGCGGATGTGCTCGACGCCCCGCAGCTGAGGCGCGAGACGTTGCGCGGGTACCTGACCGGCAGCTTGGACGCAGTCCTCAGGTTGCGGGGTGATGGTGGTCAGCCCCGCTACCTCGTCGTCGACTACAAGACCAACCGGTTGGCGCCGTCCTCCGAGCCCGTGACCGCGTGGCACTACCGACCGGACGCCCTGCTGCAGGCGATGCAGGCGGCGCACTATCCGTTGCAGCTGCTGCTGTATCTCGTTGCCCTGCATCGGTTCTTGCGATGGAGGCAGCCGGGGTACGTCCCCGAGACGCACCTCGGTGGTGGGCTGTACCTGTTCGTGCGGGGCATGTGCGGTGCGGAGACACCGGTGGTGGCCGGCGTGCCGACCGGCGTCTTCGGTTGGCGGCCACCGGCCTCCCTGGTGGTCGAGCTGTCCAGGCTGCTGGATCGGGGGCGGTCATGAGCGCTCAGGTGACGGAGGCACGGATCGCCGTCGGCGCCACCGGGCTTCTAGCGACTTTCAACGGCGCGGGGGCCCTGTCGGCAGCGGACGTCCACGTCGCCCAGCGGCTGGGCCGGCTCGGTGGGGAGGCCCTCGGTGGGGAGGCCAACGAGGCGGTGCTGCTGGCTGCGGCGCTGACCGTCGCTGCCGTTCGCGGCGGCTCGGTCTGCGTGACCCTGGGCCGGCTCGCCCACGAAGGTGTACCCGGTTCGGAGGTACCGGTCGAGGCGTCGGGCTCCTTGCCGTGGCCGGAAGCGGCGGTGTGGGAAGAGGCTTGTGCCGCAAGTCCTCTGGTGGCGTGTGGCGTCGATGGTGACCCCGGACGGCCCCTTCGTCTGGTCGACGGCCGGATGTACCTGGACCGGTACTGGAGGCAGGAACAGGTCGTCCGCGAGGAGGTGGACCGGCGGGTCGCAGGTGCGGTGCTACCCGTCGACCGAGCCGCCCTGCGGGACGCGATCTCGCGCGTGTACGGCGAGGAGGCGACCGAACGCCAACGCCTCGCCTCCGCCGTTGCTGCTGTGTCGCCGCTCACCATACTGACTGGTGGGCCCGGAACCGGGAAGACGACGACGGTTGCCCGGCTGCTCGCCGTCCTCATGTCCCTGCCCGGCGGACCCCAGCGGGTCGCGCTGGCAGCGCCCACCGGCAAGGCAGCGGCGCGCCTCCAGGAGGCAGTGTGGGCGGAGCTGGAGCGGCTCGGTCGCCGAAGCCCGGCGGACAGCGAGCGAGTCGGCAGGCCGCCGGCGTCCACCGTGCACCGACTGCTCGGCTGGAAGCCCGGGTCGAGGACCAGGTTCCGCCACGACCGTGACAACCGTCTGCCGCATGACCTGGTGGTTGTGGACGAGACGTCGATGGTGCCGCTGACCCTCATGTCGCGGTTGCTGGAGGCGTTGCGGCCCCAGGCTCGGCTGGTGCTCGTCGGCGACCCCGACCAGCTCGCGTCGGTGGAGGCCGGCGCGGTGCTCGGGGACCTCGTCGCACGACCGCTGGTGAGCAGCGCGATCGAGGACGCCGTGCGGTCGTTGGTGCCAGAGCTGGTGCCGAGCGGCGCCGAAGCGTCCGCGCTCGGGAACGGGATCGTCCGGTTGGACCGGGTGCACCGTTTCGGTTCCGCCATCGGCGATCTCGCGGAGGCGATCAGGCTGGGTGACGCCGAACGGGTGTTGAGCGTCCTTCGTGGCGGCGATGCGGAGATCGCGTTCTGCGAGGTGGTCGCCGAGGACGCCGCGGAGATCGGAGCGCTGCGAAGCGACGTGGTCGCCGCGGGCAGCACCCTGGTCGGCGCTGCCCGGGACGGGGACGCGAGCGCAGCGCTGAGTGCGGTCGAGCAGCACCGCCTGCTCGTGGCGCACCGTCGAGGTCCCGCGGGCGTGTCGCGGTGGACCGCGGTGGTGGAGGACTGGCTCGACTCGTCCGGTCATGGGCCTGAGTCGCCAGGGGAGTGGTACGCGGGTCGGCCGCTGCTCGTCACCGCCAACGACCGGGACACCGGCCTCTACAACGGCGACACGGGTGTCGTCGTCCGGAAGGACGGCGCCCTCGTGGCCGCGTTCGGGACCCCGGACTCGCCGTTCTTCGTCCGACCGCACCGGTTGAGCGCGGTCCAGACCGTGCACGCCATGACAGTGCACCGAGGGCAGGGCAGCCAGTTCTCCCGCGTGTCGCTGGTGCTGCCGGCCGCCGAGTCCCCGTTGCTGACGCGGGAGCTGCTCTACACCGCGGTCACCCGTGCCCGCCAGTTCGTCCGGGTCGTCGGCACCGAGGACGCCGTCCGGGCTGCTGTGGCTCGTCCCGTGCGACGGGCGAGTGGGCTGCGGACTCCGTTGTCGTCCCCCGGGCAGGCGTGAACCGAGCGTGGAATCCCGGTTCACCCCGCTCAGCCGCGCCCGTGCCTACCATGGCCGGAGGGGCGGCTGGTGTGCCGGTCAGCGCACCAGGGGCCGTCTCGCAGCGGTGGCGGCAGTCGGGAGGCGGACCCATGGCCGTTGACTTCTCCACGGGACACCGCAACCGCGTCTCATCTGGTTCCTCTGGGAGGACGACGGGGTTCTCTTCTACTCCCAGCCAGGGGCCGCGAAGGTCTCCCACATCGCCCGCAACCCCCGGGTGGCACTGCACTTCAACAGTGATCATGCAGGCAACTCGTCTCGTGTGCTGACCGGTACGGCGACGCTCGCTTCGGATGTGCAGGGCATCGCAGCAAACCAGCGGTACCTAGCGAAGTACAGGGACGCGATCGCGGCGATCGGGCAGACACCGGAGCGCCTGGCGGAGGAGTTCTCCCTCGCCTACCGGATCCGGCCGGAGCGCGTCCGGGGCTGGTGAGACGCGAACGGCCGTCACGCGGTCTGACCGAACCTCTCGAACCGCGCGGCGAGGCGGTCGCGGTCAGGCCAGTCACTGCGTCGCCCGGGAAGCTCGAGCGTCTTGCCGTGCATGTCCTGCAGTCCGTGTCTGAGCATGGGGCCGTCGACCTCGACGAGCAGGTCGCGGTCGATGTGAACTCGGTAGTCCGGGGAGATGCCGAGCAGCTGTGCGTCGTACGCGCCGTGGTGGATCTTGCACAGGCTCAGGCCATTGGTCACGATCGGCAGCCCGCCATCCTCGGCGTCGGCGACGATGTGCGCGGCGTCGAGCAGCTCACCGTGCCGAAGCGAGCACACGGTGCACCGCGTCGCGTAGGCGCGGATCACCCTTCCCCGGAACTCCGGCTGGTGCAGCCGCTGCCGGACGATCCGCTCGGCGTACCGACGCTGGTCCTCGGTCCACTCGGCAGGCTTGGGCATGAACCGGACGCTCTCGTCCAGGGCGATGACGAACTGCCGGGCGGCCTGGTCGTCGTCCACGACGTACACCGGGAACACGGGGACGTAGGTCCCTGCCGCGATCTTGCGGAGCAGGATCAGCGGCAGACCGAGCTCCGCCGCTCGACGCAGCTTGGTGTTGTCGCCCGCGAGGGACCCTGCGCGGTAGTCGTAGTGGAACAGCCCTCCCTCGACCTCGCGGTCCTGGTAGGGCCCCTCCGGGGAGCTGACGATCGACAGCGTCGCCATCAGGTCACGGGGGTTCCAGATCCCCTTGGAGGTGTCGATGAGGCGCCTCGTCACGCCGGCCACCTCGAACGCGCTGAGCTCGGCGCGCGTCACGAAACCACCGTTGTGCACGGTCCGCTCCGCCAGCCGGTCCATGATCAGCTGGCGCAGGAGCTGCTCCTCGGGCGCCGACGCCATGATCGATTTCTACCAGCTTCGGCCCGCCGTGGGTGGGATCACGCCAATCCACGATTGGCGGAGGGTGGCCCCGCGCCAGGCCTATTGGCGCAGGGCCACCCTGCGCCCAACTCGTTGCGGGCCCGGCGGCGGGCCCGACCCTGTGCCGCCTGCCACCACCGCACCGTGATGAACTGCCTCCCGTGTCGACGCAGCAACCGCACACGCCCGTGGACGGCGTCACGCCCGTCGGCCCTGCCACGACGCCCGCCGACCAGCGGCCTGCGCAGCGAGGCGGTCCCAGCGGCAGGACCGTGCTGTTCACCCTGCTCGCCGCCGCGGTGGCAGGCGTCCTCGTCGGTGCCCTGATCGCCTTCGCGTTCGGGAACAGGTCCGGTAACCAGGCAGCCGAGACGCCCCCCGCGGCCACGGCGAGCCCGGTCGAGATCAGCCCGAAGTCCGTCGAGAGCTTCGACCCGTCCGGCGGGAGCGGCTTTCGTGACGAAGGGGGCGACCTGTGGTCGACCCAGACGTACAAGACGGCGAAGTTCGGCGCACTGAAGCCGGGGGTCGGCCTGCTGCTGGACCTGGGTAAGGCGCGGTCGGTCAGCGACGTCACGATTCCACAGGCGACCGCCGGTCTGACCGTCCAGCTCCTGGCCGGGGACGAGGCTCCCACCGGCTCGGTGGACAGCATGACCGCCGTGGACGACGGCACGACCGGCGACGGGGCGACGTCGCTGTCCGGTGCGGACGGCGGGGAGCGCAGGTACTGGCTGGTCTGGGTTACCGAGCTCGCCCCCAGCGGGGGCGGCTTCTCCGCGGAGATGCAGACCCCGGTGGTGAGGGGACCCGCCAGCTGAGCGGAGGCTGACGGCCGAGGCTGACGGCCGACGTTCCCGGGCGCCGAGGATAACCTCCGGCAAAACCGGACAGACCTCCGCGTGTCCGGTGGCGCGAAGACCGCGGCGGGTCCATATTGACCGGTGCTCAGTGGGTTCGCGAAACGCCCGGAGGCTTTCATGGCCACAGCGCCGACAATGCCGTCGTCCCGCCCACCCGTGGCGGTCGAGCACCGCACCACATGGACCCTTCCGAAGATCCTCCTGTGGGTCGCCATCGCGATCCTGGGAGGCATCTCCTGGACGATCATCGCCCTCGTTCGCGGCGAGTCGGTGAACGCGATCTGGTTCGTCTTCGCCGCCTTGTCCAGCTACGCGATCGCCTATCGCTTCTACGCCCGCTTCATCGTCACGAGGGTTCTCAAGGTCGACGACACCCGCGCCACCCCGGCTGAACAGCTCGAGGACGGCAAGGACTACAACCGCACCGACCGGCGGGTTCTGTACGGCCACCACTTCGCTGCCATCGCCGGCGCCGGACCGCTCGTCGGGCCGGTCCTCGCCGCGCAGATGGGCTACCTGCCCGGAACCCTGTGGATCATCGTCGGGGTGATCTTCGCCGGGGCGGTGCAGGACCTGCTGGTGCTGTTCTTCTCGATGCGCCGCAACGGCCGGTCCCTGGGCCAGATGGCCCGCGAGGAGATCGGGCCGGTCGGCGGCATCGCCGCGCTGGTGGCGGTGCTGACCATCATGATCATCATCCTGGCGGTGCTGGCGCTGGTCGTGGTGAACGCTCTCGCCGAGTCCCCGTGGGGCGTCTTCAGCATCGCGATGACGATCCCCATCGCGCTGTTCATGGGGTTCTACCTGCGCTACCTGCGGCCGGGGCGGGTCATCGAGGTGTCCGGCATCGGCGTCGCACTGCTGCTGCTCGCCATCATCGCTGGTGGCTGGGTGGCGGACTCCGGGCTCGCCGACTTCTTCACCCTGGACAAGGTGACGCTCGTCTGGGCCCTGATCATCTACGGCTTTACCGCCTCGGTGCTGCCGGTCTGGATGCTGCTGGCCCCCCGCGACTACCTGTCGACGTTCATGAAGGTCGGCGTCATCGCTCTTCTCGCGGTCGCGATCATCCTGGTCCGGCCGGTACTCGAGATGCCCGCCTTCACGGACTTCGCCTTCAACGGCAAGGGCCCGGCGTTCTCAGGGGCACTGTTCCCGTTCGTGTTCATCACCATCGCCTGCGGCGCACTGTCCGGCTTCCACGCCCTGATCTCGTCCGGGACCACCCCGAAGATGCTCGAGAAGGAGAGCCAGGTCCGGCTCATCGGCTACGGCGGCATGCTGACCGAGTCCTTCGTCGCCATCATGGCCCTGGTTGCGGCGACCTCCATCGACCAGGGCCTGTACTTCTCCATGAACGCCGCCGCCGGCGTGACCGGCGGAACCGCCGAAGGTGCGGCGGCGTTCGTCAACAACTCGTTGGGCCTGGCGAACGTCACCATCACACCGGAGGCGCTGGAGGCGGCAGCGCGGGCGGTGGAGGAGGAAACCCTGGTCTCCAGGACGGGCGGCGCGCCGACGCTCGCCATCGGACTGTCCCAGATTCTCGCCACGCTGTTCGGCGGTGGCGCCCTGACAGCGTTCTGGTACCACTTCGCGATCATGTTCGAGGCGCTGTTCATCCTCACGACGGTGGACGCCGGCACGCGGGTCGGGCGCTTCATGCTGCAGGACACGATCGGGAACGTCTGGCCGCGATGGAAGGAGACCTCGTGGCGTCCGGGGGCGTGGGCGGCGAGCGCAGTGATCGTGGCCGCCTGGGGCTCCATCCTCCTCATGGGGGTCACCGACCCGCTGGGCGGCATCAACACCTTGTTCCCGCTGTTCGGTATCGCCAACCAGCTGCTGGCGGCGGTCGCCCTTGCCGTGTGCGTCACGATCTTCATGAAGAGCGGGAGAGCCAAGTGGGTGTGGGTCCCGGGGATCCCGCTCGTGTTCGACGCCGTAGTCACACTGACCGCGAGCTACCAGAAGATCTTCAGCAGCGATCCCTCGATCGGCTACTGGGCGAACCGCCAGCGGTACCAGGAGGCCCTTGCGGCGGGGGAGACGTCCCTCGGTCCTGCACAGTCGGTGGACGCCATGCAGGCGGTGGTGCGCAACACCTTCGTCCAGGGAACGCTGTCCATCCTGTTCGCGCTGCTGATCATCATCATCCTGCTGGACGCGCTGAGGGTCTCGATCAAGGCGTACCGAGGGGGGAAAGTCACGACCGCGGAGGCGCCGTACGTGCCCTCGCGCATCTTCGCGCCGTCCGGCATGGTGCCCACACCCGAGGAACGTGACCTGCAGGAGGAGTGGGACGCCTGGGTCGCCAAGCATCCCGACGACGTCATGGCGAACGCCGGCGGCGCTGGCGCGACCGAGCCGGCGGGTGGTTCCTGATGCGTCGGTTACCCAGGGCCGTCATGTGGTACCTGCGCGAGCTGTTCGGGGAGAACGCGTACGACAAGTACGTGGCGCACCTCGCCAGACACCATCCGGGCCAGCAGCCGATGAGCAGGCGCGAGTTCGAGTGGGAGCGGACCGACCGGTTGGATCGGAACCCGGGGGCACGCTGCTGCTGACGCGGCTGCTTCGCAGCGGCCGCACCGGCTGCGCCTTTCGGGTGACGTGCTCAGGGTTCGCTCAGGGTTGTCGGTGCTGCAGTGCAACCTATCCCTTGACTGACGCGGGATCATCGACGCGACGATCGAGGGGGCTGTCATGCCGAGGTGCGTACCGGAGAACCCGCAGCATGCGACGGGGAGCGAGCGGCAGGTCTGGGAGCTGCTGAGCAAGCAGCTCGGGGCCGATGACCTGCTGATCGCGGGCCAGCGGATCACCCGTCGCGACAAGGACTTCGAGCTGGATGTGGTGGCGGCCGTCGAGGGCGCCGGCATCGTCGTCCTCGAAGTCAAGGGCGGAAGCGTCTGGCACGACGGCGAGGTGTGGCGGCAGCACCGCGAAGGCCGGGACCGCATCATTCGCCCCGTCGACCAGGCCAGGGACGGCAAGTACGCGCTGCGCGGCTTCGTGGAGTCCGACCCCCGGTGGGCCGGCCGGTCCCGGGTGCGCTGGGCACACGCAGTTGTGCTGCCGCACACCGCGCTCGACGAGGACTTCTCCACCCCCGATGCGCCGCGCTGGTCCGTCATCGACCGCCGCCAGATCCCTGATCTCGTCGGCCACCTGCGAGACATCGCCTGGCGGCAGGAGACCCACAACCGGGTGCCGGAATCCGACGACCTCGAGCTCATCGCTGAGATCCTGCGCGGGCGTGGTCTTCCGCAACGGGACGTGGTGGCACAGGCGGCGGAGCGGGACCAGCTCGCGACACATCGGCTCACCCAGGAGCAGGCGGTGATACTCGGCGCGATCCGGTTCCTGCCGCGCGTCGAGGTGCATGGGGGAGCAGGGAGCGGGAAGACGTTCCTGGCAGTCGAGCAGACGCGACGGCTCCAGCAGGAAGGCAAGAGGGTCGCGCTGCTCTGCTACTCCCGCGGCCTGGCGGCCTACCTGCAACGCCATGTCTCCCGCTTCAAACGCCGCGAGCAGCCGGCCTACGTCGGCACGTTCCACGACCTGGGGCTGTCGTGGGGCGCCGCCCCCGGCTCGGAGAACGACAGCGACTACTGGGAGAACAGGCTGCCGGCCGAGATGGTCGAGATGGCCCACGACCTGACCGACGGGCAGCGCTTCGATGCCGTGGTGGTCGATGAGGCACAGGACTTCGCCGACACCTGGTGGCAGCCGGTCATGGCCGCGCTGCGTGACGAGGAGAACGGTGGGCTCTACGTCTTCAGCGACGCCGGGCAACGCGTCTTCGCCCGCTACGGCGAACCGCCTGTGCCGCTGGTGCCCCTCGTGCTCGACCACAACCTGAGGAACACCAGGCAGATCGCCGACACCTTCCACCCACTGGCCCCGATACGCATGCGCCTGCTCGGCGGCGACGGTGCCAGTGTGCGCGTCGTCCCATGTGCCGCCGGCGAGGCTCTGAACGCCGCCGACGACGAGGTGGACCAGCTGCTCGCCGAGGGATGGCGACCCCAGGACGTCGCCCTGCTCGCAACCGGGAACCGGCACCCCGAGCAGCGCGCGCGACAGGACCAGGGGCAGGACGCCTACTGGCAGAGCTTCTGGGACGACGAGCAGGTCTCCTACGGGCACGTGCTCGGATTCAAAGGGCTGGAACGGCCGGCGGTCGTCCTCGCGGTCAACGACGACAAGCTCGTGGAGCGCGCCCGGGAGAAGCTCTACGTCGGCCTCTCCCGCGCACAGGACCAGCTCGTGGTCTGCGGCGACCCCGACCACATCCGAGAGATCGGTGGGCCAGAGGTCGCGCGGAGACTCGGCCTCGACTGAGGACGAGCCCGTCCGCAATGTGGACGGCGTTGGAAGTCGTTGCAGAGCATGCGT
>JASBSH010000361.1 GCA_030149025.1 Actinomycetales bacterium
TTGATGGAGAAGGTCGCGACGCTGAGCCGGCTGGTGTTCGGGAAGTCCTCGGAGAGGAAAGCCAAACCAGCCGGGTCGGAGCCCAGTGAGGGTGCGGAGACCGCCGAGGGCAGTGGTGTGGACGATCACGTAGTTCCCCAGCGCACGTTCCGCACTTCTCGGAAGCAATATGCGCCCCCACCTGAGTCGGTCAGGTGTGGGGGGTGCGCTGAGGGTTGGCCGTGGTGGTTTGGTTCATGAGTAGTTCGGTGGCTCGGCGCGAGAGTCGGTCCATCTGGTCGGTGAGCTGGTCGAGTCTGCGCCGGTTGGCGATCCACTCGCGGTAGCGCTCGACTTGTTCGGGGGCGAGCCGGCGGGTGAGGGTCTTGCCGTCGAGTTTGCGGGTGTACTGGAAGTACGGGCCGTGCCGGGTCGGCGGGTCGCCGTGGCAGCGGCACCCTGGGGTGCCGCAGACGTGGCGCTCGATCACGCTGCCGGGTGCGACGAACCCCAGCTGCCGGATCTGGTCTTGGGTCGCCCGGTAGTCCCGTCGGAGCCGGGCGAGCTCGGCTTCGGCCATCGGCGGGTCCCCCTCTCCTCCGGCGTGTCGCGACCGCCTCGTACCTGACAGTAGGTAAGACTGTCTGGTATGAGGGCTAGCGTCAAGCCAGTGGTGATGGACACGCCGGGAGCCGACCAGTTCGACCTGACCAGCCAGCGCCTGGGTGCGCTGCCTCTGGTGGGGCACTTCCTGGACCGGGCCGGACTGCCCGCGCTGCTGGACAAGCATCTGCCCGCCGCCGACCCCCGGGTCCGGCTGGCGCCGGCGACAGCGGTGCGGCTGGTGGTCACCAACCTGCTGGTCGGTCGCCAGCCGCTGTATGCCTTGGGCGAGTGGGCGGCGCCGTTCGCCCCGCACCTGCTCGGTCTGGCCGACGACGAGGTCGAGGTGGTCAACGACGACCGGGTCGGGCGGGCGTTGGAGGCGCTCTTCGACGCCGACCGGGCCAGCCTGCTGACCGAGCTGGTCCTGGGTGTGGTGCGCGAGTTCGGCGTGGACACCACCGAGCTGCACAACGACTCCACCTCGATCAGCGTGTCCGGGGTCTACCGGGACGCGACCGGCGCCGAGCGGGGCGGCAAGGCGACCCCGGTGATCACGTTCGGGCACTCGAAGGACCACAGACCGGACCTGAAGCAACTGGTGTGGATCCTCACTGTGGCCGCCGACGGGGCGGTCCCGGTCACCTACCGCCTGGCCGACGGCAACACCAGCGATGACCCGACCCACGTGCCGACCTGGGACGAGCTGGTAAAACTGCTGGGGCGGAACGACTTTTTGTACGTCGCGGACTCCAAACTGGCTTCGACGGCCGCGATGGGCCACATCGATGCCCGCGGCGGCAGGTTCGTCACCGTGCTGCCCCGCACCCGCAAGGAAGACGCCTGGTTCCGCGACTGGGCCCAGACCCACACCCCGGACTGGGTCGAGGCGTTCCGCAAGCCCGGGCCCAGGGCCAGTGGACCAGACCAGGTGTACTCCACCTTCGCCGCGCCGCTGCCCTCCACAGAGGGCTACCGGATCATCTGGGTGCACTCCACCGCCAAGGCCGCCCGCGACGGCGCCTCCCGCCAGGGGAGGATCGAGGCCGGCGCCGCCGCCATCGACGCCCTGGCCGTCCGCCTCGCTGGACCCAAGTGCCGGCTCAAGACCAGGGTCGCCATCGAAGAAGAAGCCGCCGCCGCCCTCGCGCGAGCCGGCGCCACCCGCTGGATCACCTTCACCATCAACGAGACCACCGAGGAGACCTACCGCCAAGAACGCCGCGGCCGACCCGGCGCGAACACCCGCTACCGCAAGCACACCCGGACCCGGCACACGATCAGCTGGGACACCCACCTGGACGTGCTGGCCTACGACGCCACCACCGACGGCGCGTTCCCGCTGGTCACCAACGACACCACGATGACCGACGCCGACGTGCTGGGCGCCTACCGCTACCAGCCCAACCTCGAACGCCGACACCACCTGCTCAAGGCCACCCAGGACGCCGACCCCGTCCTGCTGCACAACCCAGCACGGATCGAGGCCCTGTTCTGCTGCCACTTCCTGGCCCTGCTCATCGGCGCCCTGATCGAACGCCAGATCCGCACCGCCATGAAGACCGCGAACACCCGCCACATCCCGCTCTACCCCGAGCTGCGCGCCTGCCCCGCACCCTCAGCCGAACGCATCCTGGAGATCTTCACCGACCTCACCCGCCACGACCTGCGCCAGCAAGGCCACCACGTGCAGAGCTTCGAGGCCGAACTCAACCCCCTACAGCAGCAGGTCCTCGACCTGCTCGACATCCCCACCACCCGCTACACCCCCACCCAGCCGAACCCGTGACAGGTGGGGGGGCATATTGCCGTCGAGAAGTGCGGAACGTGCGCTGTAGCGCGCGGTGCGTGCGAATTGGAGCGTGGGATTTCTGCTATATGTAGCGCCCATGTCCTGCTGAATGTAGCGTAGGCCGCATGGCCAGCACCTACCTGCGGCGCGTCGTCGACGACGAGCTCGACGCGCTCCTGCCCGAGCTGCCCGCCATCGCGATCGACGGCCCCAAGGGTGTCGGGAAGACCGCCACGGCGGTGAACCACGCCAGGACCGCCTACCGGCTCGACGACCCGGACACTCTGCAACTCGTCGCCGCGGACACCTCGCAGCTCACC
>JASBSH010000222.1 GCA_030149025.1 Actinomycetales bacterium
GGGCGAGGATCGCGTCGCTGATCTCGACCAGCTGGTCGACCTGCTCGTCGGTGAGCGCGTCGATCACGTGCCGCCGCACGTTCTCCACGTGACCCGGCGCCGACTCCCGCAACTTGGCCCAGCCCGACCCGGTGAGCCGGGCGTTGGTGGCGCGCGCGTCCTCCGGGCAGGGGAAGCGCTCCACCAGGTCGCGCTCCTCCAGTCGCCGGACCACGTGAGACAGCCGCGGCAGCGTGGCATTGGTGCGCGCCGCGAGCGCGGTCATGCGCAGGGTTCTGTCGGGGGCCTGCGAGAGCATCGCCAGCACCTGGTACTCGAAGTGCGTGAGCCCCGCGTCCTTGCGCAGCTGGGAGTCCAGCACACCCGGCAGGAGCTCGACCAGCGCCACGAGACGAACCCACGCAGCCATCTGGTCGTCGTCCAGCCATCGCGCCGTGGTCATGCCCCGATCATAGCGCTTTACTTGACGGAACAAGTAACGCGGTAGGGTGTTACTTGAAGTGACAATCTATTCGGCAGAAGGAGCACAGTCATGGCACACATCTCGATCATCGGCAGCGGCAACATGGGGCAGGCCATCTCCGCCGTCGCCGCGAGGGGCGGCAACACCGTCGAGCTGCTCGACATCGGCGACGCCGACAAGCGCGTCACCGGTGACATCGTCGTGCTCGCCGTCCCCTACCCCGCAGTCGGCGACATCATCAGCAAGCGGGGCGACCAGCTCGCCGGGAAGATCGTCGTCGACATCACCAACCCGCTCAACTTCGAGACGTTCGACTCCCTCACAGTGCCCGCGGACAGCTCCGCCGCTGCGGAGATCGCCGCCAAGCTCCCGAGCTCACGCGTCGTCAAGGCGTTCAACACGACCTTCGCCGCGACCCTCGCCAGCGGGGCCGTGGGCCCGCTCACCACCACGGTGCCGGTTGCAGGTGACGACGCGGACGCCAAGGCGACGCTGATCGGCGTGGTGACGTCGGGCGGCCTGAAGGCCATCGACGCGGGATCGCTGAAGCGGGCGCGGGAGATGGAGGCACTGGGCTTCCTCCAGATCAGCCTCGCCGCCGGCGAGAAGATCTCGTGGACCGGTGGCTTCGGCATCGTCGGCTGAACGCGCAGACCGAACCGGCCGACGCAGCCTCAACAGACTTTCCCACACTCACAAGGAGAGTTCATGCCCGACGCCCGCGGCGCCACCGCAGCCGCTGACGCGCTCATCCCACCGACGCATCCGTTCGCCGCGCACCTCAAGCGAGCCGCACAGGCTCGACAGGCCGAGCCGCACCGGCAGTGGGTCCCGGAGGACGGACGCCTGCCCGCCCTGTACCTGAGCCACGGCGCGCCGATGCTGTTCGAGATGACCGACTGGATGACCGAGCTGTACACGTGGGCGAGGGCGCTGCCCAGGCCGAGGGCCATCCTCATCGTGTCTGCGCACTGGGAGTCCGCACCGCTGAGCATCAGCAGCACCGAGCCGACGGAGCTGGTCTACGACTTCGGCGGCTTCCACCCGATGTACTACGAGATGCGCTACGACACCCCGTCGGCGAAGGACCTGGGGCGCAAGGTGGCCGCCCTGATGCCCGACGGGGAGGAGGTCCACGAGCACCGCAGCCGTGGTCTCGACCACGGCGCCTGGGTTCCGCTGAAGATCATGTACCCGGAGGCGGACATCCCGGGGCTGCAGCTCAGCATGCCGACCCACGACCCGGACCGCCTGATGGCCCTCGGCCGGCGCATCCGGGAGCTGCGGGAGACCGGCGTCCTGGTGATCGGCTCGGGCTACATGACCCACGGCCTGCCGTTCATCGACTGGCAGAACCTGGACAAGGTGCCCGGGTGGTCCAAGGACTTCGACCACTGGGCTGCGGACGCACTGGGCCGCGGTGACGTCGAGGAGCTGTCCGGCTTCCGTTCGAAGGCACCGGGCATGCCGTACGCGCATCCGACGGTCGAGCACTTCACGCCGCTGTTCGTCACTCTCGGCGCCGCGTCCGACCCCACCGCACCGCCGACGACGGCCATCGACGGCTACGCGCTGGGGTTGGCCAAGCGGTCGGTGCAGGCCGCCTGACGCAACGGCACGACAGAACCGCCCGACAGAACGCGCCGTACTGAGTCCCGTTCCGGCGTCCACTCCTTGGTGCTGAGTGCCGCCGTGGCGTTCACCGCTTGGCGCTGAGTCCGCCGCGGCCATAGGTGGGCCGCGGCGGCACTCCGCGGCGTTGGAGGTAGAACGCGAGTCAAGTGAGCGGAACGATGTCCGGCGCGCCGAGCCGGGCGGCGTCGGCGGTCTCGTCGTCGCGCTGCTGCTGGGAGGCGCGCTCGGCCTCGACGCGCGCGAGGTAGTGGGAGACCTCGCGCGCAACCTGGCCCTCGCTCCACCCGAGCACCCCGGCCATCAGCGCGGCGGCATGCGGTGCGCTGGAGACTCCGCGGTCCCAGGTCTCGATCGACACCCGGGTGCGCCGGGTCAGCACGTCATCGAGGTGCCGTGCCCCCTCGTGGGTCGCGGCGTAGACGATCTCTGCGGCCAGGTAGTCCTCCGCGTCGTCCAGCGGCTCACCGAGCGTCGGGTCGGAGGTGATGAGCTCGAGCAGGTCGTGCACCAAGGAGCCGTAACGGTGCAGCAGGTGCTCCACCCGTGCCACGTGCAGGCCGCTCGCCTCGGCCAAC
>JASBSH010000380.1 GCA_030149025.1 Actinomycetales bacterium
CCGCATCACCGTCCCCGACAACGTCGACCAGATAGAGGACGCCGACACGCTCGTCGGTCTGCTGGCCGACGGTTCGCTCGACGCGGTTCTGACCCCGTTCATGCCCCCCGGCTTCTACGACGGGAGCGCCGGGCTGCGGCCGCTTTACCGCGACACCCGCGCCGCGGAGATCGAGTACTACGAGCGGCACCGGTTCGTCCCCGGGATCCACCTGCTGGCTGTGCGCCGCGAGGTGTTCGACCGCGGCCCCGAGGTGCCGCAGCGGCTGCTGGACCTCTTCGAGGATTCGAAGCGCGTCAGCCGCGCGCGCCGCGACAAGCTGACCGACGTCTCGCCGTGGCACAACGAGGAGGTCGCGGCCACCTCACAGGTCTTCGGCGGGGACTGGATGCCCTACGGCTACTCAGCGAACGAACGCATGGTGAGTGAGTTCCAGGAAGCGCTGGTGGAGCAGGACCTGCTTGACGAGCCGGTACCACGAGTCGACCTGTTCCCACTGGCGCTCGAACCGGGACACAACACCATGGAAAGGGCGTTCGCGTGAGCAGCGAGCTGAAGGTTGCTGTCGGCCAGTTCGTGGCGACGGGGGACTGGGCCGAGAACCTCGAGACCTGCGCGGACCTTGTGCGCAAGGCCGATGCGGAGGGCGCTGGCCTGCTGGTGCTGCCCGAGGGCGTACTTGCGCGGTTCGTCGAGGACCGGGAGCGGATCCGCGAGGTGGCCCAGCCCCTCGACGGGCCGTTCGTGACGGGCTTGGCGCGGGTCACCGAGGGGCTGTCCGTCACCGTCGTCGTGGGGATCCACGAACGCGCCGACGACGGCGATGCCGGCGGCAAGCCCTTCAACACCCTCGTCGTCCTTCGCGACGGAGCCGTCGTCGCCGCCTACCGCAAGCTGCACTTGTACGACGCGTTCAGCATGCGCGAGTCCGACAACGTCATGGCAGCCGACGCCGTCCCGGAGCTCGTCGACGTTCGCGGTTTCAAGGTCGGGCTCATGACCTGCTACGACGTGCGCTTTCCCGAGCTCGCAAGGCTTCTGGCCCTCGCCGGGGCGGATGTGATTGTCCTCCCCGCGGCGTGGGTCAAGGGCCCGCTGAAGGAGCACCACTGGAACACGCTCGTCACCGCGAGGGCCCTCGACAACACCGTCTACGTCGTCGCCAGCGGCGAGTCAGGACCGCGCAACATCGGCCAGAGCCTCGTCGTCGACCCGCTCGGGGTCACGGTCGCGCAGGCGGCGGAGGAGCCCGCGCTCCTCACGACGGTGCTATCCGCACAGCGCCTGGCCGAGGCGCGTGACCGCCTTCCGGTGCTGGCCAACAGGCGTTTCGACGTTGATCCGAACCCGCGCCGGATCGCCATGCCAGCAGCGGCGGCCTCCTGTAGCGAGTGACCCGCTCGCGGCGGCGCGACGCAACCAACAAGCACGTCGACCAATATCACGCACTAACCAAGAACTCGAAAGGACCGCAGTGTTCTCCGAAATCCACAAGCCCGCCCTCGCGCTGCTCGCCACCGCCGCGCTGACCCTCACAGGTTGCACGGCGGACCCCGGCAGCCAGGCCTCGACCGGCGGGACGACGACCTCCTCCGAGCAGACGAAGGACCAGGCGCTGTACGACCAGTTGCCGCAGAACATCAAGGACAGCGGCAAGATCGTCGCGGTCAACACCGGCTCCTTCCCGCCCTACACGATCGTGGGTGCCGACAAGAGCAAGATCGACGGCGCGACTGGAGAGCTCGCCGACGCAATCGGGGAGATCCTCGGGGTCACTATCCAGCACGAGACGATCGACGGGCTGGCCAGTGTCCTCTCCGGAATGGAGGCTGGCCGGTACGACCTGGACCTGGGGCCGGTGGGCGACTTCCCCGAGCGTCAGCAGCAGGCCACGTTCGTCGATTGGGTCCAGGAGTACGTGGTGTTCGCCGTCCAGAAGGGCAACCCGAAGAAGATCGACGGGCTGGAGACAGCGTGCGGCACCCGCGTAGCCGTGCAGGCAGCCGGCTCCGCCGAGAAGGTCATCAAGGAGCAGTCCACCAAGTGCGTGGCGGACGGCAAGCCTGCCATCGACGTGCAGTCCTACAAAGACCAGCCGTCCTCGATCCTCGCTGTGCAGTCCGACCGTGCTGACGCGTTCTTCTCCTCGCAGGCTCCGCTCACGTACTTCGTGCAGCAGTCCGGCGGCAAGCTCGAGTTGACCGGCGTGGGCAAGTCCAACGGCTTCAACGACCTGTTCCAGGGCGCGGTCGTGCCGAAGGATTCCCCGCTTGCCAACGTCCTGCTCAAGGCCATCGAGCAGCTCTACGAGAACGGGACGTACGACGCCATCATGGACAAGTGGGGCCTGGAGGCGAACAAGCTCGACAGGCCAGGCATCAACCTCGGTGCCAGCTGAGCATGGCGGTCCCCGACAAGGCCGGCGTGGTGCGGCGGCGGCAGGATGCCGCTGCCGCACCGGAGCCGGCGACATTGGACGTCAGCAACGCGACGCGTCGTCAGCACCCCATCCGATGGCTCGCGGGGATCCTAGTGGCCGTCCTGCTCGCGCAGCTGATCAACATGCTCGTGACGAACGACAACTTCGGTTGGTCGGTCGTCGCGCAGTGGTTCACGGCCGAGTCGATCATGCGCGGGCTCGGTGTGACCCTCGTGCTCACCGTCATCGCCATGGTGATCGGCATCGTTCTCGGTGTGCTGCTGGCCGTCTGCCGGATCTCCGGCAACCCGCTCCTGAGGGCGGCAGCCGGGGCGTACATCTGGTTCTTCCGGGGCACCCCCACGCTGGTGCAGCTGATCTTCTTCTACAATCTCTCCGCGCTGCTGCCGCGGATCTCGTTCGGGATCCCCTTCGGGCCTGAGTTCGTCGCCTTCGACACGAACACGGTGATCACACCCCTGCTCGCCGCGATCCTTGGGCTCGGGCTCAACGAGGGCGCCTACATGGCCGAGATCGTTCGGGGCGGTCTGCTGTCGGTGGACCACGGCCAGCGGGAGGCCGGTCAGGCACTGGGCATGACGGATCGTCGGATCATGAAGCGGGTCATCCTACCGCAGGCGATGCGCTTCATCGTTCCGCCCACCGGCAACCAGGTAATCAGCATGGTGAAAGCGACCGCGCTGGTGAGCGTTATCGCCCTTTCCGACCTGCTGTACACCGCACAGTCCATCTACAACCGGACGTTCGAGACCATCCCGCTGCTCCTCGTGGCCGTCATCTGGTACCTGGTGGTCACCTCGGTGCTCTACTTCGGGCAGTCGTTCATCGAGCGGCACTACGCCCGGGGTGACAGGCAGCAGCCCAGCAGCTTCTGGGACTTCCTTCGGATCCGGCCGAAGCGGAACGCATTCCCCGCCGTCACCGAAGGACCGTCAACATGACGCAGCAGCCCGCCACCGCTCCCGCACCCGTCCTGAGCGCGCGCGGCGTCCGGAAGAGTTTCGGGCACGTCGAGGTCCTCCGCGGGATCGACCTGGACGTCGAGGCCGGGGAGACGGTGGTCATCCTGGGGCCTTCCGGCTCCGGCAAGTCCACCTTCCTCCGGTGCATCAACCTGCTGGAGAGCCTGTACGGGGGCCGCATCCTCGTCGACGGGCGGGACGTCGGCTTCGAGGTCCGTGGGGACCGGCTGCACGAGCTGGCCCCTGACGAGATCGCCCGGCGTCGGCGCGACATCGGCATGGTTTTCCAGCAGTTCAACCTGTTCCCCCACATGACCGCGTTCGAGAACATCATCGAGGCACCGGTCGGGGTGAAGGGGGAGAAGCGGGCTGAGGCGACTGAGCGGGCGCGTGCGCTGCTCGCCCAGGTCGGCCTGTCCGGGCGTGAGGACGCCTACCCCCGGCAGCTGTCAGGTGGCCAGCAGCAGCGGGTGGCGATCGCACGGGCGCTCGCCATGCGTCCGAAGCTGATGCTCTTCGACGAGCCCACGTCCGCGCTCGACCCCGAGCTCGTCGGTGAGGTGCTGCAGACCATGAAGCAGCTGGCGAGCCAGGGCCTGACGATGGTGGTCGTTACCCACGAGATCAGCTTCGCCCGTGAGGCTGCTGACCGTGTGGTCTTCATGGACGGCGGTCTCGTCGTCGAGGAGGGCAAGCCCGAGGATGTCATCGACAACCCCCGGCACGAGAGGACCCGGAGCTTCCTCGCGCGCTTCCTCTGAGCCCATGCTTCACGGGATCGCGGCCTTTGAGAAGGTGCGCACCATGACTGAACTCGCCGTCGCTGTCGTGCAGGCCGGCTCGGTGCTCTTCGACACGCCGGCGACGCTCGTAAAGGCCGTCGGGCTGACCAGGCGGGCCGCCGCCGAGGGTGCCCAGCTGGTGGTTCTGCCCGAGGCGTTCGTCGGCGGCTACCCGAAGGGACTCGACTTCGGCGTCACGATCGGGTCGCGCACCCCGGGCGGGCGGGACGAGTTCCGGCGCTACTTCGAGTCCGCGATCGACGTGCCGGGTCCCGAGACGGACCAGCTCGCCGCACTCGCCGGTGAGCTCGGGATATTCATGGTTGCAGGCGCGATAGAGCGGGACGGCGGCACCCTCTACTGCGTTGCCCTCTACTTCGGACCGGAGGGCGAGCTGCTGGGCAAGCACCGCAAGCTCATGCCGACCGCGGGGGAGCGGCTGATCTGGGGCACCGGAGACGGGTCCACAATGCCGGTCTTCTCCTACGCACCCACCGGCTCACCGGACGACCAGGCCACCGTCGGGGCGGCCATCTGCTGGGAGAACTACATGCCGCTGTTCCGCGCGGCGATGTATGACAAGGGCGTTGACGTGTGGTGCGCGCCGACCGTGGACGACCGCGACGCCTGGCAGGCGACCATGCGGCATGTCGCGCTCGAGGGGCGGTGCTTCGTCCTCAGCGCCTGCCAGCACCTCACCCGCGCGAACCTCCCGGCCGACGTCCACCCGGTTCAAGGTGACGACCCGGAGACCGTGCTGATCGGCGGCGGCAGCGTGATCGTGTCCCCGCTGGGCGAGATCCTCGCAGGACCGCTGCACGGGCAGGAGGGCATCCTCCACGCCACACTCGACCTCAAGGACCTGGCCCGGGCCCGCTTCGACTTCGACGCCACCGGACACTACGCCCGCCCGGACGTGTTCACCCTGCACGTCGACGAAACCCCTCGCCGGGCCGTCGAAGCGGGTTCGCAGCCGGCTGGCCGAAGGCATCCGTGAACCGGGATTTCATGATCTGCGCGTAGGGCTGCTGACGAAGGCGGGTCCGGCGGACCGATATCGTCGTGTCCGTGGCCGACCGGATCACGCTGCGCTCGCCGGCGAGGCTGGTCGTCCTGGTCTCCGGCTCCGGCACCAACCTCCAGGCGCTGCTCGACGCCACCGAGGACCCGGCCTTTGGCGCCACCGTGGTGGGCGTGGGAGCCGACCGGGACGGCATCGAGGGGCTGTCGCGGGCCGCGCGTGCCGGCGTCCCCACGTTCGTCGAGAAGCTCGGCGACCACCCCGACCGGTTCTCCTGGGACCGGGCACTGACGAAGGCCGTCGATGCCTACGACCCGGATCTCGTCGTCCTGGCCGGGTTCATGAAGCTCTGCGGCGCCGACTTCCTCGCCCGGTTCGCCGGCCGCACCCTCAACACCCATCCCGCGCTGTCGCCGTCCTTCCCCGGTACCCGCGGACCTGCGGACGCGCTCGAATACGGCGTGAAGGTGACGGGCTGCACCCTGTTCCTCGTCGACGCGGGTATGGACACCGGCGCGATCGTCGCCCAGCGTGCGGTCGACGTGCTGGACGACGACACCACCCAGACGCTGCACGAACGGATCAAGACGGTCGAGCGGAGCATGCTCGTCGACGCGGTGGGCCGGATGGTCCGCGGCGGCTGGACCGTGGACGGACGAAAGGTGACCCTCCTTTGAGTGACATGCACCCGATCCGGCGCGCCCTTGTGTCGGTGTACGACAAGACCGGTCTGGAGGAGCTCGCCCGCGGACTGCACGACGCGGGCGTGGCGATCGTCTCCACCGGGTCGACCGCCACCCGGATCGCCGCCGCAGGGGTGCCGGTCACCCCGGTGGAGGAGCTCACCGGGTTCCCCGAGTGCCTCGACGGGCGGGTGAAGACGCTGCACCCGAAGGTGCACGCGGGCCTGCTGGCGATCCGTGAGGACGAGTCGCACATGAACCAGCTGGAGGAGCTCGGCATCGAGCCCTTCGACCTGGTGGTCGTCAACCTCTACCCGTTCACCGACACGGTGATGTCCGGCGCCGAACCGCAGGACTGCGTGGAGCAGATCGACATCGGCGGCCCCTCGATGGTGCGGGCCGCGGCGAAGAACCACGCCAGCGTCGCCGTCGTCACCTCGCCGGCCCGGTACGCCGAGGTCGTCGAGGCCGCGAGCCGAGGCGGTTTCACCCTCGCCGAGCGGCAGTCCCTTGCGGCTGAAGCGTTCGTGCACACCGCGACGTACGATGTGGCGGTCGCCTCCTGGATGGGCACCGTCCTGGCACCCACGGACGCCTGCACCGGCTTCCCCCAGTGGCTCGGCGCCACCTGGGACCGCGCCCAGGTACTGCGGTACGGCGAGAACCCGCACCAGCGAGCGGCCCTGTACCGCAACGGTTCCCAGGACGACCCGGACGCCGGCGGCCTTGCCGCGGCCGAGCAGCTGCACGGCAAGCAGATGTCCTACAACAACTACGTCGACGCCGACGCGGCCCACCGCGCCGCCTACGACTTCACCGAGCCCGCGGTGGCGATCATCAAGCACGCCAACCCGTGCGGCATCGCCGTCGGCCACTCGATCGAGCAGGCCTACGAGCGTGCGCACGCCTGCGACCCGGTCTCCGCGTTCGGCGGCGTCATCGCAACCAACCGGCGCGTGACCGCGGCGATGGCGGCCAAGGTCGCCGACGTGTTCACCGAGGTGGTCGTCGCCCCCGCCTACGACGACGAGGCCCGAGAGGTGCTGTCGCGCAAGAAGAACATCCGGTTGCTCGTCGCCCGCCCACGTCGCCGCGACGGCGTGGAGACCCGCCCGATCTCGGGCGGGATGCTCATGCAGGCCATCGACCTGATCGACGCTCAGGGCGACGACCCAGCCACCTGGACGCTGGCGTCGGGGGAGCCGGCGGACGACGTCACGCTCGCCGGTCTCGCATTCGCCTGGCGCGCTGTGCGCGCGGTCAGGTCCAACGCCATCCTGCTCGCGAAGGACGGCGCCAGCGTCGGCATCGGCATGGGGCAGGTGAACCGCGTGGACTCCTGCCGTCTCGCGGTCGAGCGGGCCGGCGCGGAACGCGCTCGGGGATCCGTGGCGGCGTCCGACGCGTTCTTCCCCTTCGCCGACGGCCTTCAGGTGCTGTTGGACGCGGGCGTGCGTGCCGTCGTCCAGCCGGGTGGGTCCGTCCGCGACGAGGACGTGGTGACGGCCGCGAACGCGGCCGGCGTCACGATGTACCTGACCGGCACGCGGCACTTCGCGCACTGACTTCCGGGGGCCGGCTCATCGGTGGCTCACCGGTACACCGGCTCACCGCAGCGGAACACCCTGCGCCAGCACGACGAGCGCGAGCGCCATGAGGGTCGCCACCAGCGTGTCGACCACACGCGACCGGACGGCGAGGGGTCCGGCCAGCCTGATCGGCAGGGCCAGGCGCGCGAGCGCGGCGAGACCGAGCAGCGCGGCGAGGGCGTAGGCGCCGATGCGGAAGCTGACGAGGACGCCGAGCGCCAGGGAGACCCCGACACCGACGATGAGGGCCACGATCACCCACGCTCCGTGTGAGGGGGTCGAGTGCTCGGGCGCCACGCGGCGAGGGTAACGGCCGCCGGCCGATGAAGATCTTCGCAGGGGCTGCGCCGCGGGTACTCCCCGATGGCCTGTCCGTGTGGTCCGGCTTTCTGCTGCGTGACCCACTGCCTCCAACGCCGAGGAGGGCGCCGCGTGCCTGTGATTCCCAGCGGTGCGGTAACCGACCACCAGCCAGCACGTCGGCCCGTGACGGCCTTCGATAACCTGCAACGCAGCGGACCGACCGACCACAGGGCCGGTTCCCGGAATGTGTCTGTCCCACCACGATCTGTCTGTCCCAACACAATCTGTCCCAACACAAGGAGGCCCGGCCAATGGCGCGCAAGGGCAAGGTGACCGTCGTCGGATCCGGCTACTACGGCTCGACCACGGCACAGCGGCTCGCCGAGTACGACATCCTCGAGACCGTCGTGATGACCGACATCAAGGACGGCTGGGCCGAGGGCCTCGCGCTCGACCTGAACCAGTCCAGACCCATCGAGCGCTTCGAGACCGAGGTGATCGGCAAGACGACAGGCCAGAACGATGAAGGCTACGAGGTCATCGAGGGCTCCGACGTCGTCGTGATCACCGCGGGCCTGCCACGCAAGCCGGGCATGAGCCGGATGGACCTGCTGGAGGTCAACGCGAAGATCGTCCGCGGCGTCTCGGAGAACATCGCTCGTTACGCGCCGGACGCGGTGGTCATCAACGTCTCGAACCCGCTGGACGAGATGACCACGCTCGTGCAGCTGGCCACCGGCTTCCCGCACCAGCGGGTGATGGGCCAGGCCGGCATGCTGGACACGGCGCGCTTCACGAACTCGGTCGCCGAGAAGCTCGGTGTGCCAGTGAGCACGGTCAAGACCCTGACCCTCGGCTCGCACGGCGACACGATGGTCCCCGTCCCGAGCGCCTGCACGGTGGACGGGAAGCCGCTGTCCGACGTCCTCGACGCCGAGGCCATCGACCAGCTCGTGGACCGCACCCGCAACGGCGGCGCGGAGGTGGTGGCGCTGCTGAAGTCCGGCTCCGCCTTCTACGCGCCGTCGGCCGCCGCCGCCCGGATGGCCCGCGCCGTGATCGAGGACAGCGGCGCCGTCATGCCGGTCTGCGCCTGGGTGGACGGTGAGTACGGTATCTCCGGGGTCTACCTCGGGGTCGAGGTCGAGATCGGCAAGGAGGGTGTCCGCCGGGTCGTCGAGCGGGATCTGACCGACACCGAGAAGCAGGGCCTGAAGGCTGCCGCGGACGCGGTGAAGTCCAAGGCCGCGGACGTCGCGAACCTCTGACCCACCCTCCTTCAAGCGGTGATCATGGGATCCCACCACCTCTGAGGTGGCGGGATCCCATGATCACGTTACGGGTTGAACGCTGGCTGCCCCTGGGCCACCGGCTGACCCTGCCCCTGGGCCACCGGCTGACCCTGACCCCATTCTGTGCGACGTTCCGGTCGCGAATCGCCGGCATGTCAGCCCCGGGACGTCGCACAGGTCGGGGGAGGGGGTGCAGCGAGCGTGGGCCGATGCCTGGTGAACCGGGATTTCATGATCACCCGGAGGGGGGACGAGCGCGCGGGGGCCTGGCCGGTGAACCGGGATTTCATGATCACCGGGGGAGGGGGGTGAGTGGCGCCCGATCAGGTGCCCGGCGTCGTGGGCAGGTGCTTGCCCCACCAGCGCAGGATGTGCTCGAACCGCGCCCTGCGGTGTCGCGGCCGGCCGCTGCGCGACAGCTCATGCCCCTCACCGGGGAAGACGAGCAGCTCGGTCTCCACACCGGCCAGCTTCAGCGCGGTGTACCAGCGCTGGCCCTGCTCCAGCGGTGTGCGCCAGTCGGCCTCCGAGTGGATGACCAGCGTCGGCGTCACCACCTTGTCCACGTACGTCAGCGGCGCCTGCTGCCGCATCGCGTCGGTGTCACCGTGGTACCCCCGGGGGAAGAACCAGCCGATGTCCGAGGAGCCCACGAACGTGCACGGGTCCAGATAGCCGCGCTCCACGATGGCCGCCACGAACCTGTCGGTCTGCGTCGTCAGCCACGCGGTCATGTAGCCGCCGTACGACCCGCCCATCACGCCGACGCGGTAGCCGTCGAGGAGGAGCGACTCGTCCGCCAGCGCGCCGTCGAGGAACTGCAGCACGTCCGCGGCGTCCCGGTCCCCGAATGCGCCCTCGATGACTCGGCCGTGGGGCTCCCCGTAGCCGGCCGAGCCGCGGGGGTTGCACATCAGCACCGCGTACCCGGCTCCGGCGTACACCTGCGCCTCGTCGAACAGCCCCCACCCGTACGCCGCGTACGGACCGCCGTGGATGTTCAGGAGCACCGGGTACGGCCCGTCGCCGAACCGCTCGGCGTCCGGAAGCACCAGCCAGCCGTGCACCGGATAGCCGTCGTCCGCCGTGACCGTGAGCTCGCGAAGCGGACGAATACCCTTCTCGCGCAACGTTTCTGACAGGTGGGTGAGTAAGCGCCCCACCGGCGCCCCACCCTCGCGGACGACGTACAGGTCACCAGCGCGCTCGGCATCGGCGACGACCGCGACCACCACGTCCCCGTCAGCGGTGGCGGCGTGCGGACGCACCACCCGCTCACCGGCGAAGACCTCGATCGCTGTGGTCCCGTCCACCGGTTCGCCGTCCGGATCGATCTCCAGGAGCCGGACGGCGCCCCGCACTCGGTCCTGGACCAGGACACCGCGGCTGGTCACCGTCATGTGGCTTCCCGCCTCGCCGAGATCGATCGTCTCGGGGTCCGTCAGCCTCCGTTGACCCGCGCCGTCCACGCCCACCACGTACAGCCCGGGGTTGCGGGCGACGAAGTCGAGCCCGGACTCGCCCACCTCGTTGGCGACGAAGAACAGCCGGGAGCCGTCGGGTGCGAAGGCGACCTCGTTCACCGACAGGTCACCGCTGCTCACCTGCCGCGCCCCACCACCGCCTGCTGGCAGGACGAAGACATGGCTGCGAAGGTCCTCCGCCTGCCCGTCGCGCCGGTCGGACGTGAAGGCCACCAGCTCACCATCGGGGCTCCACACGGGGGAGCCGTCGTCGGAGTCGCCGTCGGTCAGCTGCGCAGGCTGAAGCGTGTCGGCGAGGTCGGTGCCGTCAGCGTTCACGAGGTCGACGGAGCCGAGGTCGAGCACGAAGACGTGCTGCCTTCGGTCGACGGTGTAGCCGAGACCGTCGATCCGGTAGGCCAGCGTGGTGATGAGCCGTGGCGGCTCGGCGTCCGGCGTCACGTCGGGGTCGGTGCCGTACCGCCCCTCCTCGGGGACCCTCGCGGTGTAGACGATCCGGCGGGAGTCCGGGCTCCAGCGGGGGGCGCCCGCACCGAGGGGATGGTCGGTGAGCCGGACCGCCTCACCGCCGGCGGCGGGAACGACATGCAGCTGGGGCTTGCCCTTCGGCTCGGCCCGCAGGAAGGCGATCCACCGGCCGTCCGGGCTGACTTGCGGTGAGGTGTCGCGGTGCCCGCGGGTGAGCCGCTCGAGGTGAGCGTCCGTGCGCTCGTGCGTGGCGGCGTCCCCGTCCCGGTCGTGCTCAGCGGAGGAGTCGAGCCGGACCCGCCACAGGCTGCCGACGTACTCGTCGGTGTCGGAGTCCGGTCGCAGCACCGACACGACGGCCGCCCGTCCGTCCGGGGCGACGGCGGGGGAGGTGCAGGCGCGGAGAAGGTCCAGGTCCTCGGGGCGCATGAGGGAACGCTAGTCGTCATACGGTGAGTGGCGACGGCCGGCTGGGAAGCGCTGTGGACGGGAGCAGCAGACGGTAGGGACGACGAAAGCCGGCGCCTGCAGCTGTTGATATCTTGACGTCAAGAAAAGTTGGACTCGCGAAGGAGAGGCTGATGGCCAAGATCAAGGTCGAGG
>JASBSH010000383.1 GCA_030149025.1 Actinomycetales bacterium
AGCACGACCGATCACCTCGGCGGCTCGACGCACCTCAAGCGCGGCCGCATCGGGCGTACGGGATGCGACTTCATCTAGCCCGATTCGCACGAGGCTGAGCTCGTTGAGCCTCTGCTCGACGACGTCCAAGTGCGCGCCCAGGGAAGCTATCCCGTCCGTCGTCAACATCGGCCTTCTCTCGCCGCTCCGGTGGCGCCAATCGGCGCCGCCTCCGAAGGCAAGCGCGCGCAACGCCGCGGTCATGAGACGCCGGGCGCACGTTGCGAGCGATGCGTGCGGGCCATCGCCCCCGGCGCGCTGCTCCTAGGTGGCCGCTCGGCGACGGCGGGCGACGGGTCGCTCGGCGAGCCAGATCGCGTGATCAACCACCCAGGGCGTGACGTCGGGCTGGGTCTCCGCGAGCTTGTCCGCGATCTCGACGAGCATGGTCCGGGCCTCCGCAACGCTCACGGCGGCGCCGTGTCGAGCGAGGTACCTCAGAATCATCCTGTCGGGCTTCACGTCGTGATCTGAGCCGGCAAGCATCCAGAGGTAGCGACGCCGCACCCCGTCACCGGGAACGAGGGCAAGCTCGCGCTCGACCGCTTCGAGGTCGTCCGGACGACTGAGCAGCTCGCGAACGCGCTCCAGAGTGGTCAGGTCTCGGTTCGACAGGACCGCCGCGTATCGGAGGGCCGCGTCTGCCTTGGTGATGCCGCCCCGAGTGGATGTCCGCTGAGCGTTGGTCACTCGAAGAAGGTCGGCTTCTGTCGGGTAGACCGCGATGAACTCGTCGAGGGCGAAGGCGTCAGGACTGTCGACGACGCCTGAAAACTGGGCTGTAGTCGACGGGTGAATCTTGAGCACCCCGAGTACGGCTTGGGGTGTGATCACTGTGGAGGACTGGGCCGAGATCCGTCGGCTGCATCGTTCGGAGGGCATCTCGCAGGCGGGCATCGCCAGGCGGCTGGGGATCTCGCGGAACACGGTGGCGAAGGCGTTGGCGTCCGACCGCCCGCCGAAGTACGAGCGGACGCCGGCCGGGTCGGTGGTGGATGGGTTCGAGCCGAGGATCCGGCTGTTGCTGGCCGAGTTCCCCACGATGCCGGCGACGGTGATCGCTGAGCGGATCGGGTGGACGCGGTCGTTGACGGTCCTGAAGGACCGGGTCCGACAGCTGCGACCGTTGTTCGTCGGGGTGGACCCCACCGACCGGGTCTCCTACGACCCCGGCGAGATCGCCCAGTGCGATCTGTGGTTCCCGCCGGTCGCGATCCCGGTGGGCGGGGGCCAGCAGCGGATCTTGCCTGTTCTGGCGATGACGTGCGGATACTCCCGGATCACCGACGCGATGATGATCCCCTCGCGCAAGGCCGGGGACATCTTGGCTGGGATGTGGGAGGCGACGACCGGGTGGGGTGCCTGCCCGCGGACCCTGGTCTGGGATCGGGAGTCCGGGATCGGTGGGACGGGGAAGCTGACCGCCGAGGCGGCGGGGTTCGCCGGGACGCTCGGGGTCAGGATCAAGCTCGCTCCGGCCCGCGACCCGGAGTTCAAGGGTCTGGTCGAACGCAGGAACGGATTCTTCGAGACCTCGTTCCTGCCCGGGCGCACGTTCACCTCCCCGCTGGACTTCAACACCCAGCTGGCCGCCTGGTTGATGGAGCGGGCGAACACCCGTCACCTGCGCTCGATCGGCGCGCGCCCGGTCGACCGGTGGGCCACCGACCGGGCCGCGATGGTTCCGTTGCCGCCGGTCGCCCCGGCGGTCGGGTTGACCAGTCGGGTCCGCCTGGGCCGGGACTACTACGTGCGCGTGGACGCCAACGACTACTCGGTCGACCCACGAGCGATCGGCCGGTTCGTCGACGTCCTGGCGACCCCGGGACGGGTGGTGGCCACCTGCGCCGGGCAGGTCGTCGCCGACCACGTCCGGTGCTGGGCCACCGCGGCCACGATCACCGACCCCGCCCACCGCGATCTGGCCCGGGTCCTTCGCGCGGACCTGGTCCAACGCCGACGCGCTGCGGCCCAGGCGACCCGGTCTCACCACGACGGGCACGTGGTCGCGATCCGCGCCCTGCCGGACTACGACGCCCTGTTCGGCGTCGACTTCGACCCCGACCCGTCGGGCCGGGCCACCGCTGAAAGGACCTAGATGACCACCACGAAGACCACCACGGCCACGACCTCGCCGGGCGAGCAGCTGGGCTCCAAGCTCGCGTTCTTGGCCCGGGTCCTGAAGACCCCCACGATCGCCCGCACCTGGGAACAGCTCGCCGACCTCGCGCGGGCCGAGAACTGGTCGCACGAGGAGTACCTCGCCGCGGTCCTGGAGCGTCAGGTCGCCGACCGGGAGTCCGCCGGGGCGACCATGCGGATCCGCACCGCGCACTTCCCGGCGGTCAAGACCCTGGAGGACTTCAACCTCGAGCACCTGCCCTCGCTGCGCAAGGACCTGCTCGCCCACCTGGCCACGGTCACGTTCGTGCCCAAGGCCGAGAACGTGGTCCTGCTCGGACCACCGGGGATCGGCAAGACCCACCTGGCTATCGGCCTGGGCATCCGCACCGCGCAAGCCGGCTACTCCGTGTTGTTCGACACCGCGACCAACTGGATCGCCCGCCTGGCCACGGCCCACCACGCCGGGGGGTTGGAGGCCGAGCTGAAGAAGATCCGCCGCTACAAGCTGATCATCATCGACGAGGTCGGCTACATCCCCTTCGACCACGACGCCGCGAACCTGTTCTTCCAACTCGTCGCCTCACGCTACGAACAAGGCTCGATCATGGTCACCTCGAACCTGCCCTTCGGCCGCTGGGGCGAGGTCTTCGGCGACGAAGTCGTCGCCGCCGCCATGATCGACCGCCTCGTCCACCACGCCGAAGTCCTCACCCTCGCCGGCGAGTCCTACCGCACCAGGGCACGGCGCGAACTGCTCGCCAAGGACCGCGACAACTGACCACAGGTGCTCAGTTTTCAGCCGTCGATACCTGCTCAGATTTCGGCCGCCGTTGACAGCTCATACACACCTGCGTGCACGACACCCACGAACCCATACCTCCGCCACTCACCCCACCATCCACCCAAGGGGGGTTGTTGTCGGGGGAGCGGGGGACGAGTCCTGGTGTTGGGGGGTT
>JASBSH010000395.1 GCA_030149025.1 Actinomycetales bacterium
AGGTGCTCGAACTCTCCCTGCGCGAGGCGCTCCAGCTCGGGCACAACTACATCGGGACCGAGCACATCCTCCTCGGACTCATCCGTGAGGGTGAGGGCGTCGCGGCCAAGGTGCTCGTGAAGCTGGGCGCCGACCTCAACCGGGTCCGTCAGCAGGTCCTGCAGCTGCTGTCCGGTTACCAGGGCAAGGAGCCGGCGACGGCCGGTGGCCCGCAGGAGGGGACCCCGTCCGGCTCCCTGGTGCTGGACCAGTTCGGCCGCAACCTGACGCAGGCCGCGCGGGAGGGCAAGCTCGACCCGGTCATCGGGCGCGAGAAGGAGATCGAGCGGGTCATGCAGGTGCTGTCCCGCCGCACCAAGAACAACCCGGTGCTGATCGGCGAGCCGGGTGTCGGCAAGACCGCCGTCGTGGAGGGGCTGGCCCAGAACATCGTCAAGGGCGAGGTGCCCGAGACGCTGAAGGACAAGCAGCTCTACAACCTCGACCTCGGTGCGCTGGTGGCCGGCAGCAGGTACCGCGGTGACTTCGATGAGAGCCTGAAGAAGGTGCTCAAGGAGATCCGCACCCGCGGCGACATCATCCTGTTCATCGACGAGATCCACACGCTCGTCGGCGCGGGTGCCGCGGAGGGCGCGATCGACGCAGCGTCGATCCTGAAGCCGATGCTGGCCCGGGGTGAGCTGCAGACGATCGGTGCGACGACCCTCGACGAGTACCGCAAGCACGTCGAGAAGGACGCCGCGCTCGAGCGCCGGTTCCAGCCGATCCAGGTGCAGGAGCCGACGTTGGCGCACGCCATCGAGATCCTCAAGGGTCTGCGCGACCGGTACGAGGCGCACCACCGCGTCTAGATCACGGACGGCGCGCTGGTGGCGGCGGCGAACCTCGCCGACCGGTACGTGAACGACCGGTACCTACCGGACAAGGCGATCGACCTGATCGACGAGGCAGGGGCCCGGCTGCGCATCCGCCGGATGACCGCTCCGCCGGATCTTCGGGACTTCGACGAGAAGATCGCCGGGGCGCGGCGCGAGAAGGAGTCCGCGATCGACGCGCAGGACTTCGAGAAGGCCGCGTCCCTCCGAGACAGCGAGAAGAAGCTGCTGGCCGCCAAGGGGGCTCGTGAGAAGCAGTGGAAGGCCGGCGACATGGACGTCGTCGCCGAGGTCGACGAGGAGCTGGTGGCCGAGGTGCTCGCCACCTCCACGGGCATCCCGATCGTCCAGCTGACCGAGGAGGAGAGCAGCCGTCTGCTCCGCATGGAGGACGAGCTGCACAAGCGGATCATCGGCCAGGACGACGCCGTCAAGGCGCTGTCGCAGGCCATCCGCCGCACCCGCGCCGGGCTGAAGGACCCGAAGCGTCCCGGTGGTTCGTTCATCTTCGCCGGCCCGACCGGTGTCGGTAAGACCGAGCTCGCCAAGGCGCTCGCGGAGTTCCTGTTCGGCGACGAGGACGCGCTGATCCAGCTCGACATGAGCGAGTTCTCGGAGAGGCACACCGTCTCGCGGCTGTTCGGCTCCCCGCCCGGTTACGTCGGGTACGAGGAGGGTGGCCAGCTCACCGAGAAGGTGCGGCGCAAGCCGTTCTCCGTGGTGCTGTTCGACGAGGTGGAGAAGGCCCACGCGGACATCTTCAACTCGCTGCTGCAGATCCTCGAGGACGGCCGGCTCACCGACTCCCAGGGGCGGACGGTCGACTTCAAGAACACGATCATCATCATGACGACGAACCTCGGCACCAGGGACATCGCCAAGGGCCTGCAGATGGGCTTCCAGGCCGGTGGTGACCTGTCGACGTCGTACGACCGGATGAAGCAGAAGGTCAACGAGGAGCTCAAGCAGCACTTCCGGCCGGAGTTCCTCAACCGCGTCGACGACGTGGTGGTCTTCCCGCAGCTGACGCAGGAGCAGATCGTCCAGATCGTCGACCTGATGATCGCGCGGCTGGAGGAGCGCCTGCACGACAAGGACATGGGCATCGAGCTCACCCCGGTGGCGAAGAACCTGCTCGCCGAGAAGGGTTACGACCCGGTCCTGGGTGCCCGGCCGCTGCGCCGGACCATCCAGCGGGACATCGAGGACGCCCTGTCCGAGAAGATCCTGTACGGCGAGATCAAGCCGGGCGAGATCGTCCTGGTGGACGCCGAGGGCTCCGGTCCGACTGCGACCTTCACCTTCCGCGGCGAGCCGAAGGGCAAGCTCGTGCCGGAGGTCGCCGGCGTGGCCGCCGGTGGCGAGGGGGCAGCGGGCGCAGCGGGGGCTGCCGCCGAGTAAGCCGGAAACCACGACGACGGGCCGTCACCCTCTCGGGTGGCGGCCCGTCGCCCGTGTACTCCCTCAGGCCACGACGTCCGCGACCCGGTCCAGTGATGCGACCGAGGACCGGATCCCGGCGTCGTCCAGCGCCTGGCGGTAGGCCTCTGCTGCCTCCGACTCGGACGTCGACTGCAGCCGCTCACCGATCGCGCGCCAGGACTCTGCGGACGCCCGACCCGACGGCAGAGCCCTCAGCAGGTCCGCCGCCGACCGGAACTCCGCGACCGCGCGCTCGCGCTGGCCGCTGGCGATCAGCGCGTCACCCAGGATGATCCGGGCCTGGCAGGTCTCGATCCCCCGGTGCGTGCCGAGCCTGCTCAGCGCCTCCTCGGCGAGCTGCACCGCATCACCGGCCCGCCCCTGCAGGATCGCGGCCTGCGCGCGTGCGGTGCACCAGTAGGCGACGTCGACCGGGCCGCTCCACCGCTCCAGGTCGGCACGCGCCTTGTCGAGCTCGCCGACCGCGCGGTCGACCTCCGGGGGGTCGAGTCTCAGCCACAGCCACGCGCACGCCACCCGCAGCCGGCTGAGGTCGCGGGTGTCGTCGCCCTCGGACAGGTGCGCCAGGGCCCTGGTGCTGTACCTCGCCGCCTCGTCGATGGCGCCTCGGGCCTCGGCGACGATCGCCGCGTTCCAGTAGATACTGCCCTGGCCGGCCCGGGAGCCGACCTGCTCGGCCACCGGCAGCCACTTGTCCGCGAAGGCGGCAGCATGGTTCAGGTCGCCACGGTCGAAGTAGGCGGCCATCACCGTGGCGGCGAGCCGAAGCTGGTCGTCGGTTCCCTCCAGGCCGCGCTCACTGGCCAGGGCGAGAGCCTGCTCGCCGATGTCCACGGCGCGGTGCAGGTCACCCGCGTCCAGGTAGACGCGGCACAACCGGATACCCAGCGTCGTGATGGGAACGCCGGTCCTGCCCTCGACGGCCCGCTCGTACAGCGGGGAGAGGGTGCCGATGGCGGCAGGAAGGTCACCTTCGTTCTCCAGAGCCCGAGCCAGGCCCATCTGCGCGTCGTCGCGGATGCTCTGCGGCAGTGACTCGTCCGCGAGCAGCTCCCGGAACTTCGCCTCCGCCTCAGGGGCGTTGCCGTCGGTCAGTGCCAGCTTGGCGAGGTTCAGGCTCAGAGTCGCCGCCTGCGTGCTCGCCGGCTCCCGCCCCTCGAGCACCATCGTGACGCTGACACCCAGTCGCTGCGCCAGCTTGCTCGCGACCTCGTGGGTCGGCCGACGCCGGCCGGACTCGATCAGCGACACGTAGCTCGGCGAAAGGTCGTCACCGGCCAGCGCCGTCTGCGACAACCCGGCTTCGAGCCGCAACCGCCTCAGCCGCGGCCCGAGCTGTTCCTCTTCCATCTGCCCTCCCTAATCACCGACCGTTGTGCGGCGCGCGCTGACGCGCCCGTCGGGTCGGCTACCTCGAGCAGCACGTGATCGTGCCGCCCTGTGTGAGCTCCTCGCCGTCACCGACTGCTCCTGCGGATCCGACTGCTCCCGCGGATCCGACTGCTCCCGCGGAACCGATGGTCAGCAGGGTGAGGGCTACGGCCGCCAGGCCGGTGACCGAGACCTTCCTGCGCCCCGACTCGCGACGCCTCACCGGCACTCCTCAACGTTCGACACAGGCGCACTGTCAGTCAGCGGTGCACGTATGGTCAAAGTAGACCGTAACGCCGAGTTTGAGAAGGGCTTCGGCGATCCAGTGTGCCGTGACCGACGCATGTCACCCGACCGGGTCGGTCGGGAACTCGACGGGGCGATCAGCGCAGGTACGAGGCGCCGTTGAGGTCGAGCACCGCCCCCGACGCCCACTCCGCCTCCGGTGAGGCCAGGTACTCAACAGCTGCGGCCACCTCCTCCGGCGCCGCGACGCGCCCGAAGGGGCTCTGGGCGCGCACCGCGTCACCGCCCGGCCCGTCGAGCACACAGGCCGCCATGTCGGTCGCGACGAATCCCGGCGCCACCGACGTGACGGCGATCCCGTGCCCGCCGAGCACGAGCGCCAACGACTGCCCCATGGCGTGCAGCCCGGCCTTGCTGGCTCCGTACGCGGGTACGTCCGGCTCGCCCCGGAACGCCCCGCGGGACCCGACGTTCACGATCCGCCCACGCGGGGCGCCGGGCCGGGGCTCCACGTCCAGCATGTGCCGCACCACGCACCAGGTGACGTTCGCGGCCCCCAGCAGGTTGACGTCGACGGTGCGGCGCCAGGACGCCACCCAGTCGTCGTAGGACACCTCCTCGATCCGATGGTCCTGCCGCCGCGACGCGCTCGCCGGGTCGGTCGTGAACATGGCGGCGTTGTTCACGAGGACGTCCACGCGGCCCAGGCCGGCGACCGCCTCGTCCACCATCCGCTGGACCTCGTAGGGGTCAGCGATGTCGGCCTGCACGAGGACGTGCCCCTCGCCGTCCAGGTTCCCCAGCACCTTCTCCGCGGCGTCGCGGCCACCGCGGTAGTGCACCGCGACCCGGTCGCCACGGGCCGCGAACCTGGCCGCCACCGCGGCGCCGATCCCGCGGGACGCGCCCGTGACCAGCACACCCCTCGACTCAGTCGACTCCTCAGCCTGCATGGGAGGCACTCTGTCAGTGCCGTACGCGCCTGAGGCACAGTGGTGCCCGATGACTGCCTTCTCGACGTCCGGCTGGCGATCGGACTGGATGCATCTGGACGGCGACACGCACTTCGTCGAGTTCGCTCGCGACCCTGCCCCTCACCGGGACGGCGCGCCGATCGTCCTGGTGCATGGCCTGTCCGGCTCGTACGCGAACTGGCTCGCGGTCGCCCCGCGCCTCGCCGAGACCGGGCGCCGGGTGCTGGCGCTCGACCTGCCCGGCCACGGGCTCACCCGGCCGGCGGGCCACGACACGACGCTGCCCGGTCTAGGCCGCCTGCTGGAACGGTTCGTGGACGAGGTCGCGGGCGGGCCCGTGGTGCTGGTCGGCAACTCCCTCGGCGGGCTGCTGTCCGCGCAGCTGGCCGCCCGACGCCCCGACGTGGTGGAGTCCGTGGTCCTCATCGCGCCGGCGTTGCCGCTCGGTCGGTCGCTCGCCCATCCGATCACCGTCCTCGGTTTCACCGCCGACGCGGTCCCGGGGCTGGGGGAGGCGGTCGTCACGACCCGCCGCCGCTGGTCGGCCGAGAGGCTCGTGGACCAGAGCCTCTGGCTGTGCTGCGCCGATCCATCGAGGGTCCCGGCCGACGTTCGCGCCCACCACGTCGACCTGGTGCTCCGGCGCGAGGGCTACCGACGGCTCGAGCAGGCGTTCCTCACCACCGCCCGCTCCCTGCTGCGCACCCTCGCCTCACCACGCCGGATGGCCGCCGACCTGGAGAGGATCCAGGCGCCCGTCCTGCACCTGCACGGCGACCAGGACAAGCTCGTGCCCATCGCCGCGGCGCGCAAGCTGGCGTCGTCCCGGCAGGGGCACACACCACGGTGGACGTACATCGAGCTTCCCGGTGTCGGGCACGTGCCGCAGCTGGAGGCCCCGGAGGCAGCGGCAGATCTCGTGCTCGACTGGCTCGTCACGACCGGTCGCAGGCCTGCGATGATCGCGGGATGACGCAGCAGCTCCGGCAGCTGGACCCGGCACGGACGGCGGTACTCGCCCTGCACTGGCAGGTCAACGTCATCCGGCCGGAGGGGTTCTTCGGGCCGATGCTCGCCGACCCCGTCGCCCGGTCCGGTGTCGTGCAGCGGGCAGCGACGTTCCACGCCAAGGCGCGCGGGGCCGGCGTCCGGCTGGTCTTCACTCGCTTCACGGTGCCCGTCGACGGCGGCGCGCTCGTGGGCAACACCGGCTTCATGCGGGCGGTCGCACAGGCAGCGGAGTCGTTCCGGCCGCACGCCGAGGGCGCTGCGCTGGCTCCCGAGTCGGGTTACGACCCCGACGTCGACCACGTCAGCGACAACCAGCGCCTGTCGGCGTTCAGCTCCTGCGGGCTCGAGGAGTGGCTGCGCGAGCGGGGCATCGACACGCTGCTGCTCACCGGAGTGGCGACCAACCTCGTGGTCGAGCAGACCGCCCGCGCGGCAACCGATCTCGGCTTCCACACGTACGTGGTCGCCGACTGCGCCGAGGCCGCGGACGACGCCACGCACGCCGCGTCGCTGGCCAACCTCGCGCTCGCCACCGAGGGGTGCTTCGACGCTGCCGACGCCCTCGCGGCGCTCGGCGCCCGCGCATGAGCCGACCTGTCGTGCGCGAGGCGCGCACCAGAGACGTCCGTGCCATCAGGGACCTGGTGCAGCCACTGGCCGAAGCGCGGGTGCTCGTGGCGAAGGAGGCCGTGACGTACTACGAGTCGCTGCAGGAGTTCCGGGTGGTCGAGATGGACGGCCGCGTCGTCGGTTGCGGCGCCCTGCACGTGATGTGGGAGGACCTCGCCGAGATCCGCACGCTCGCGGTCGCCGACGACCACCGCGGTCACGGCCTCGGCCACCTGTTGCTCGACCGGCTCGTCGCCGACGCCCGCCGGCTCGGGGTCAGACGCCTGTTCTGCCTCACCTTCGAGGTGGACTTCTTCCGCCGGGGCGGTTTCGAGGTCATCGAAGGCACGCCGGTGGACCCGGTGGTGTTCACCGAGCTCCTGCGTTCCCACGACGAGGGTGTCGCCGAGTTCCTCGACCTGGCCAGGGTCAAGCAGAACACCCTGGGCAACACCCGGATGCTGCGCGTTCTCGAGGGGTAGGGGCGGGCTCAGCGACGGATCGCGGCCCTGCGCAGGCCCGACCGCTGGACGGCGGCCAGGACGGCGAGCTGGGAGACGATCGCCATCGCGACAGTCGCCGACAGCACCGCGGTCGCGACGGGTCGCAGGGTCACGGCGAGCACCACCGCCGCGGCGCCGCACATGACCGGCAGCCCCACGACCAGACGGCCGACCGTGACCTGGGCGACCTCGGCTGCGTCCGGGCCCGAGCCGAGCGAGCCGGCGTCCACCTGGCGGCGCAGCCGGCGAAGGAGCATGAAGCAGACGCCGGCCGCGGCCAGGCCACCCAGCTCCCCGATGCCGAACACGATGACCTGGGGCAGCGAGCGGGCGTCGAGGGCGCCGTCGGCCAGCAGGAGGAACACCAGTGACAACACGGCCAGGGCCAGGGAGCCGAGCGCCAGGGACCCGCCGGCCCGGCTGAGGGCGCGGTCGGCCAGCGCGTCGGCCAGCTCCGGGTCGGACAGGGGGAGGCGCCCCTCAGCGGGCCGGCTCACCGGTGCACCCCCGGTAGACCCAGCTCCTCGCGCTGGTCGCCCGCCGCCTCCAGCAGCCCGTCGGCCAGCAGCGACTCCAGGCACCGCATCCCTTGTTCCTCGTCCTCCCAGGCGTCTGACAGCTGCCCGACCGCAACTGGCCCACGCGCAGCTCTGGCGATCGCCATGATCCGCCCGCGCACCTGACGGTCGGTCCCCGCCCAAGCCTGCCCTCTGGGCGGCGGCCCGTCGTGGGCCGGCCTGCCGAGACCGTGCCAGCGGCAGTGCTCCCGCACCGGGCACGCCTCGCACCGCGGTGAGCGGGCGGTGCACACGAGCGCGCCGAGCTCCATCACCGCGACGTTCCATCGCGGGCTGAGAGGCGGTTCGTCCCCGTCGGCAGGCAGCAGGCGTTCGGCGAGCCTGGTCTCCGCCGAGGTGAGCGACGGCGCCGGCAGTGCGCGTCCCTCGACGAGTCGGGCGAGCACGCGGCGGACGTTCGTGTCCACGACGGCGTGGCGCCGGCCGAACGCGAACGACGCGACCGCGGCGGCGGTGTAGACGCCGACGCCTGGGAGGGCGCGTAGCTCCTCGAGCTGGGCCGGCACCTGACCGCCGTGCCGCTCGACGATCGCCGCCGCAGCGGCGTGCAGTCGCAGCGCCCTTCGGGGATAGCCGAGTCGCCCCCATGCGCGCACCGCCTCCCCGGAAGGCTCAGCCGCCAGGTCCGCCGGCGTGGGCCACCGCGCGAGCCAGTCACGCCAGACAGGAAGCACCCGGGCCACGGGTGTCTGCTGCAGCATCACCTCGCTGACCAGGACGCCCCACGCCGCCGCGTCGGGCCGGCGCCACGGCAGGTCGCGTGCGTTCTCGCCGTACCAGCTCAGGACCACCCGGTGCAGCGCGTCGACGCGGTGACCGTCCATCGGCGTCGGGCGGTCCGTCGGCACGGTCACCAGCCTGCCCCCAGGCAGACGAGAGGCACCGGCTGGTCGTCCCCGGCGTCGTCCAGGGCAGCAGCGAGGGCGCCGGCTGTGCTCCGCCCGGCCCGCAGCTCGTCGTGCAGTCGGGCGCCAACCTGGAAGGCCGCGTCGTCCGCGACCCGCGCCATGCCGGCGACGACGCTGACAGCGCCCGCGTGCAGCAGCGCCGCGGTCATGCCGAGCGCTTCGTCCCGCTGCCGCACTGTGGCCAGGCCGAGGTCGCACGCGGACAGCACCACATGTCTCGGCACCTGCTTCAGCGCGTCGAGGTCGTACCCGAACAGCGGCCCGTCAGCCAGGTGCAGTGCGGAGAAGAGCGGGTTCTCGCCGTCGTGCGTGCCGTGGGCGGCGATGTGCCAGAGGTCCGCGCCGTCCGCCGCCTCGAGCACTCTGGTGCCGGTCGCTTCCTCACCGGTCAGGAGCGTGGACCCGGTCCAGCGCTCCGCCGCAGCGCTGACCTCCGCGGGACCGCGTTCGACCTCCGGTCCGCTGACGAAGACAGCGGAGGAGGACGACGCCAGGCCGGTTCCCCTGGACCGTGCCGCCAGCCACCAGGTCGCCGACGGCGCGACCGTGACCGGCCGCGAGCGCAGTGCGGGCAGAGCGGTCCACGGCAGCGCAGCGACCGCCGCGCTCGGCACGATGACGAGCGGGCCGTCGTCCAGGCTGGTGTTCTCGACGAGCGGCGACCACACGGACTCCTGGACGGCGCGCAGCCCGGTGCCCAAGGACCTGCGGACGACGTCCCGCATCGGGACGGGCAGCCGCGCCAGCGCCAGTTGATCGAGGTCCGCGCGGAGGCGCTGGACGCGCTCTGCGACCTCGTCGGCGCCGCCGAGGTCGTGCAGAGTCGTGCGCCGCGCGGTGACGGCCAGGGCGTGCAGCCGGCCCTCGACCGAGAAGTACGTAACGAGGGAACCTGCTGCGCCGGTGAGCGTTTCGCGCAACCGGCTCAGGTCTGCGGGCGCCTCGATCTCGCCGGCGCCCTCCGCGTACCAGGAGCGCCGCCGGATCGCCGTCTCCAGTTCCCGCCGACGGGTGTGCAGCCGGCGCAGTGCCCTCTCGTCACC
>JASBSH010000399.1 GCA_030149025.1 Actinomycetales bacterium
GCAGGGCGACCAGGGCCAGCCGGACGGCGGTCGAGCGGGAATCGACGGAAAAGAAGATGGTGAGCAGCAGCGTGGTGCCGAAGTCGGCCACCGCCGTGGTGATCAGGATCAGCTGCCCGAAGTGGGTGTGCAGGATCTCGCGCTGCCGCAGGACGGAAAGGACTGCGCCGAGGGACGTCGACGTGAGGAGAAAAGCAACCAGCACCGGACCAGGTAGCAGTCCCGCGAGGGTGAGCGGGACCGTGACGGCGAAGGCGATCGCGAGGCGGATGGCCATGCCGATCCCGGCTAGGACCAGAGGGCTGTCGAGTGCGCGCCCGCGTGGCCCGCGACGCGGCACGCGCAGTGCTTCGAAGTCCATCTCGAGGCCGGCCAGGAAGAGCAGGAACCCCAGGCCGAACAGGAAGAGGAACTCGTGCCAGGGCCCCGGAGTGATCCAGCCGAGGCCGCTCCTGCCGAGCAACAGGCCGATGACGACCTCTCCGACGATGGTCGGAACGGCGGGACCCGGGAGCAAGCCGAGCACGAGCGGCACGAGGAACGCGGCCAGGGCGAGCACGAGCAGGGAGCTGAACTGGAATGCCTGGGGCATACCGCAACATATCGGTTCTTCACGTCCGTCCACAGGGTGCCGGCAGCGTGGGCCGAGGGCTGCCCGGTGCAAGATCGAGGTTAGGCTCTGCCCAGCAATGGGGAGGCACTGCGGATGACTGACGGAAGCAGCCCCGACCTCGCCAACCGGGCGGGGGACGACGGTCTCCGGCGGTTCGAGCCTGCGCCAGGTCCCGAGGCCTCGCGCTCGCCGGACGCCGGGACGACGGCACGTCGGATCTCGGTGTGGCGCCGCCTGAAGCTTCGCCGGCCCACCGGGACGGGTCTGCGCGAGGCGGTGGGCTCGATCCGCCGCCCCCGCCCACCGGCTCGCGTGGGGCTGCCGACGCTGGACGAGATGCTGGGCGAGGCCCGGCCGGCGACGAGTCCGGCACCGGAGGATGCGGAACCTGACGAGCCGGTGCTCACCCCTCACTCGAAGTTCGGCCGCCCGGGTCGCGCGTTCAGCCGTGAGCACCCGTTCTACATCGGCTTCGTCGGTGCCCTCGGGGTTCTGACCGCATACGCCCTCGTCCAGCTCGTCGGCCAGCTCACCCAGGTGATCACCCTGCTCGTGGTCGCTCTGTTCCTGGCGCTGGGGCTGGAGCCCGTCGTGGAGTGGCTCCAGCGCCGGGGCCTGCCCCGTGGGGGAGCGATCGCCCTCGTGTTCGCCGGCGTTGTCGCCGTCGTGGCGGGGTTCGCCGCGGCCGTCGTCCCGGTGATCGTCACCCAAGCCGGTGAGCTCGTCGCGGACGTCCCCGAGCTGATCGAGCAGGTACAGCGCAGCCGATGGTTCATGGAGCTGGACGACCGCTACAACGTGGTGGGCAGGGTGACCGCGGAGGTCCAGGCCTTCTTCTCCGGCGACCGGATGACCGCACTGGCCGGGGGTGTTTTCGGGGCCGGCAAGGCAGTGGTCTCGGGTGTCTTCAGCACTCTGACGGTGCTGGTCCTCACGCTCTACTTCCTCGCGTCGCTACGACACATCAAGAGCGCCGCCTACCACCTCGTGCCCCGCTCCCGGCGTCTGCGGGTCCAGCTCCTGGGCGACGAGATCAGCCGCCGCATCGGCGGTTACGTCATCGGGCAGATCACCATTGCCAGCATCAACGCGGTCTTCAGCTACATCATGATGCTGATCGTCGGCCTGCCCTACGCCCTCGTCCTCGCGGCCACCGTCGGGATCCTGGGCCTCATCCCGCTCGTCGGGGCAACGCTCGGCGCGGTCATCGTCGTCATCGTCGCACTGTTCAGCTCGGTGACCGACGCCGTGATCGTGGGCGCCTACTACATCGCCTACCAGCAGTTCGAGAACTACGTGATCGCTCCCCGCGTCCTGCAGCGGACGGTCGCCGTGCCAGGCGCGGTGGCGATCGTCGCGGCCCTCGCGGGCGGCAGCCTCTTCGGCGTGCTCGGCGCGCTCATCGCCATCCCCATCGCGGCGGGCATCCTCCTGGTGGTGCAGGAGGTGCTGATGCCACGCCAGGACCGTACCTAGCCCACCTAGCCCCCCGCCCCGAATCCCGTGATCTTGCACTTCTGCAGATGCCCCGCTCGCGCCCGCTTCATGCGCATCGTGATCTTGCACTTCCGCAGACGGCCCAGCCCGGGCTGCGGGCCGGGCGCGGCGCGCGCCGAGGAATGCTGCATCCTTGCCGCGACACGCCGGCGTTTCCGCACACACGAGCAGCATTCTTCTGAGGGCCAGGGGCCGGGGCTAAGGGCCAGGACCAGGGGGCCAGGGCCCGCATGCATCTGCAGAACCGCAAGATCACCAGTGGGGTCAGCGGCTCCGCCGAAGTAGGTCGAGCAGCGCGGAGGTGACGTCGTCCGGGCTCTCGAGCGCGCTCAGGTGCCCCGATGCGGGGACTACGACCGGCTCCACCCCGAGACGGTCCGCCATCTTCTGTGCCTCGGCGGGCGGGGTGAGCTGGTCCTGCTCGCCGACGAGAACCAGGGCCGGCACCGCAAGCTCGTCGAGGACGTGATGCGTGTCCGGGCGTGCGGCCATCGCACGCGACGCCCACGCGACCCCCTCTGACGTGGCGTCACCGATGAGCTGCTCGACCTGCTCCAGAACCTGCGGCCGCATCAGCTTCGTCTCCTCGCCCACGAGGGTCTCGGCCATCCCGTGCAGCGCACGCAGTCCGGCCGGGCCGCTCACGGCGTTCGCCAGGTCGAGCCGCCGCTGGCGACCGGCCTCGTCGTCGGCGGACGCCCTGGTGTCGATCAACGCCAGGCCGGAGAGCCTGGACGGGTGGCGACCCGCGAGCGCCAGGGCGACGTACCCACCCACTCGACAGTCCCGCCACCACCGCCCGCTGGACCCCGAGCCGGTCGAGCAGCGCTACGACGCCGTCGGCGACCTCCTCGAGGGTCGTGTCCGGCTCTGGGGCCGGCGATCGGCCGAACCCCGGCATGTCCACGGCGAGCACGTACGAGTCACCGGTCAACCCGTCGGCCACCTCGTCCCACATGTGCCGGTTCAGCGGGAACGCATGCAGCAGGACGATCGCGGGCCCGTGGCCCGCCTCACCGAAGCCCAGTTCTGGAACCGTCATAGCTCGCGACCCTACCGACCGATGCGGGGCGGCCCCTCGAGTTGGCCTGCACGGTGTCGCGGAGGCGTTCTACCCGGACGTCCCCGAGCCGCTCGTGGTGCTTGTCCTGGACGTCGTCGGGAGAGTCAACGCCGCCGTCCGGTCGGGCCGCGTCTCCCCCGCGCCGCCCAGCACCCGGAGTGCCAGTGCCGGCGGTCTCCCAGCGCGGCTTCGTTCCCCAGGACGAAGTCCGCGCGCCACACCACGACATGCGGCTGGCTGCCCGGGATCGCCTGGTCGCAGCCCGGACACCGGTACGTCTTCGCCGCCGAGTCCCCGCCACCCCCGCCGACGGACCGGACCAGCCACTCGCCGTCCGCAGCCGTCTGCCGTCGAGGAGCGCCACCGAGGGTGCGCTCGATGTCGAGGGGCTGGGCCTGCTCCCGTCGCGCACGCCGCCCACCTCGGCGGGGGCGGTTGCTGCGGGGCATGTCCCGATTGTCACATCCGTCGCGGCTTGAAGACCTGAACGGCACCGACCGGGACGAAGCCGCTCGCCAGCAGCGCCCTCAGGCTCGCCGCGTTGCCGGGCGCGACCGCGGCCACCACCACCTCGCCCTTGGGAACCAGCCCGAGCGCAGCGCGCATCAACCGCCGGCCGAGGCCACGGCCTGCGTGCACCACCTCGACGCTCAGCTCGGGGAGCCCGCCGAGCCCTCGCCCCAGGGTGATGAGGCCGCCACGGTCACGGTCCGCCCACACCCGGACGTCGTCGCGCAGCGACTCGGCGTGCCGCACCCTCGGGTGGTCCGCCATGTCGTCGCAGGGCACGAGGTCGATCCCCGGCTCCAGAGCGGACCCGTCGTCCCCAGCCCCGTGCGCGGCCACGATCACGTCGAGGCTGTCCACCCACCCGTGTGGCCCAACGAGGCTCGCCAGGACGCGCGGGTGCAGCGCACCGCCGTACCCGTCGACGTCCCAGCCGTGCAGCTCGTCGTCGGTGACGTCGTCCCCGATCGCCAGCACCGCATGCCCGGTGAAGGCGACGACCGCCTCGATCCCCTCGCGCCACGGGGGCACCCGGTGCCAGCCGCCGTCCTGCTCGGGGAAGCAGCCGTGCGCGGCGTCGGTGAGCAGCTCCCCCAGCGGGTGCATCACGCGTACGTTCGGAAGCCGCGGCGGGTCTTGCGCCCAAGATACCCGGCGGTGACGAGCTGTTCCAGCAGCGGGGCCGGCGAGTAGCCGCGCTCGCGGAACTCCAGGTACAGCACCCGCTGGATCGCCAGGGACACGTCGAGGCCGACCACGTCGAGCAGCTCGAACGGCCCCATCGGGTAGCCGCAGCCGGTCTTCATGGCCGTGTCGATCGCGTCGGCCGTGGCGTAGTGCGCCTCCAGCATCTTCACGGCGTCGTTGAGGTACGGGAAGAGCAGCGCGTTCACGATGAAACCGGCTCTGTCGCCGCACGTCACCGGATGCTTGCCAACCTTGCGCGAGACCTCGACCGCCGTGGCGACCACGTCGTCCCCGGTCGAGACCGTGTGCACGACCTCGACGAGCTTCATCACCGGTGCGGGGTTGAAGAAGTGCATCCCCACGACGTCCTGCGGGCGCTTCGTCGCAGCAGCGCACTCCACCACGGGCAGCGACGACGTCGTGGTCGCAAGCACCGCTCCCGGCTTGCAGATCTCGTCGAGGTTCTCGAACAGCGCCTGCTTGACTCCCAGGTCCTCGACGACGGCCTCGACCACGAGGTCGACGTCGGCGAGGTCCTCGAGACGAGAGGTCCCCGCGATACGTGCGAGTGCGGCGTCCCGGTCCGGCTCGGTCAGCTTGCCGCGCTGAACAGCCTTCTCGAGCGACTTGGTGACCGCGGCACGCACGGAGTCGACCTTCGCCGCCGAGCGGGCGACGTACGTGACCTCGTACCCGGACTTGGCGAAGACCTCGACGATGCCGGTCGCCATCGTCCCCGACCCGACCACACCGACCTTGTGGACGGCGCGTGGCCGCGTCGCACTGTCGGCCGCCGTCTCGCTCGGGGTCAGCGCGTCGGGAACGACGGTGGACGAACCGGGCTGGTCGTAGGTGTAGAAGCCGCGGCCGCTCTTGCGGCCCTTCAGCCCGGCGGTGACCATCTGCTTGAGGATCGGCGTCGGCGCGTGCAGGCGGTCGCGACCCTGCTTGTACATCGTGTCGAGGATCTCGTAGGCCGTGTCGAGGCCGATGAGGTCCATCAGCGCCAGCGGACCCATCGGCAGGCCGCAGCCGAGCTGCATGGCGGCGTCGATGTCCTCGCGGGTGGCGTACTTGCTCTCGAACATGGACACGGCGTGGTTGAGGTAGCCGAACAGCAGGGCGTTGGCGATGAAGCCCGCCTTGTCCCCCACGACCACGGGCAGCTTGTCGAGCCGCTCCGCGAGCGCCTTGACGTCGTCCACGACCTCGTCCTCGGTGACGACCGTGCGCACGACCTCGACGAACTTCAGCACCGGAGCAGGGTTGAAGAAGTGCATCCCGACGACGCGGCGCGGGTTGTGGGTGGCCACGGAGATCTCGGTGACCGAGAGGCTCGAGGTGTTGGTCGCGAGGATCGCGTCCGGCCGCACGATGCTGTCGAGCTTGCCGAAGATCTCGCGCTTGAGGTCGAGCTGCTCGGGGACCGCCTCCACGACGAAGTCGACGTCGGCGAGGTCCTCCAGAGCGGTGCCGAAGCGGATGCGCCCGAGCAGCTCTTGCTGATCGGCCTCGCTGAGCTTGCCCCGCTTGACCGCCCGGCCGGTGGACTGCTCGATGTGGCTCCGGCCGCGCTCGACCGACTCCTCGTCGCGTTCGATGCCCACGACGCGAAGGCCGCTGCGGGCGAATACCTCCACGATGCCGGCGCCCATCGTGCCGAGCCCGACGACCCCGACCGTGCTGAACTCGCGACCCATCACCGCTCCTTGGTTACCGGCTGGTTACGGTTGCCCGATCCTCCCAGACGCCGCTGACGGTGGTCAGTGTGTTGCCTGTCACGGGGAGGGCGAAAGCACCGGAAGGTCCCAATTAGGCTTCCGAGCCGTGCGTCTCGTCATCGCCCAGTGCTCCGTCGACTACACCGGCCGGCTCACGGCCCACCTGCCCCTCGCCACCCGCCTGCTGCTGGTGAAGGCCGACGGCAGCGTGCTCGTCCACTCCGACGGCGGGTCGTACAAGCCGCTCAACTGGATGAGCCCGCCGTGCACCCTGCGCACCAGCCCGCCCGACGAGGCGCGGGCCGAGGCGGGCGTGGTGGAGGTCTGGACCGTCCAGCACACCAAGACGGGCGACCAGCTCGAGGTGAGCATCCACGAGGTTCTGCACGACTCGAACCACGAGCTCGGCGTGGACCCGGGGCTCGTCAAGGACGGGGTCGAGGCGCACCTGCAGAAGCTGCTCGCGGAGCAGATCGAGCACCTCGGCCCCGGGCACGTACTGGTCCGCCGCGAGTACCCGACGGCGATCGGGCCGGTCGACATCCTCGCCAAGGACGGCAGCGGCGGCACGGTCGCGGTCGAGATCAAGCGCCGCGGCGACATCGACGGCGTCGAGCAGCTCACCCGCTACCTCGAGCTGCTCAACCGCGACCCGCTTCTCGCGCCGGTCACCGGCGTCTTCGCCGCCCAGGAGATCAAGCCCCAGGCCAAGGTGCTGGCCACCGACCGCGGCATCCGCTGCCTGACCCTCGACTATGACGCCCTCCGCGGCGTCGACGACGTCGACTCGCGCCTCTTCTGACCCCCGGCCTCGGCTTTGACCCGGTCGACGACTGTTCGGTCCGGAATCCGTCGGCCAAGATGGCCCGCATGGACCAGCGGGTGATCGTCGTCGGCGCCGGCGTCATCGGCCTGTCCTGCGCCGTCCGGCTGGCCGAGGCCGGCTTCGACACCCACGTGCTGGCGCGCGACCTGCCGCTCGAGACCACGTCGTCCGTCGCCGGCGGCCTGTGGATGCCCTACCGCGCCGAGCCGCTCGACGCCGTCCTGCGCTGGGCCCGCGCCACCCACGCGGAGCTGCTGCGCCTCAACGAGCAGGCGCCGGAGGCCGGCGTCCTGCTGCGTGAGGGTGTCCTGCTGCTGCGCGACGAGGCAACGGACGCCGACAAGCCGGCCTGGGCGGACGCGGTGGCCGACATCGCGCCGCTTGCTCCCGTCGTCCGGCCTGCTCCCGGCTACGCCGGCGGCTGGGTGGCGAGCCTGCCGGTGGTCGAGATGCCCGTCTACCTGCGCTGGCTCGCCGAGCGTCTGGAGCGCGCCGGCGGAACCATCACCCGCATGCCGCTGGCCTCGCTCCCCCAGCGCGGCGTCGTCGTCAACGCGACCGGCGTCTCCGCCCGTGCGCTGGCACCCGACGGGACCGTCCATGCGGTACGCGGCCAGGTCGTCGTCCTCGACAACCCGGGCCTGACCCGCTGGGTCGTGGACGAGCACGAGGACGCCGGCCAGCTGCTCTACGTCGTCCCCCGCGGCGGCGACGTGGTCGTCGGCGGCACGGCGCACGAGGGCGACTGGGGCACCACCCCGGATCCGGCGCAGGCGGACCGGATGCTCATGCGCGCGATGGCGACCGTGCCCGAGCTGCGGAAGGCGTCGGTGCGCCGGCACCGGGTGGGGCTGCGACCGGCGCGGCCCGCGGTCCGGCTGGAGGCCGAGCATCGGGACGACGCCACGATCGTCCACTGCTACGGGCACGGTGGCAGTTGGGTCACCCTGTCGTGGGGCTGTGCCGACGACGTGCTCGAGCAGGTGCGTCGCGCCCACCCCCTGCGG